>JACDEP010000010.1:15172-24571 GCA_013816325.1 Methylotenera sp. | reverse complement strand
ACGACAAGGCGGCTGTCATCGAAGATCATCTGCAACAGCGAGAACGAGCCGTTTTTGTGAGCGATGGTAAGCTGGTGTTAGCAACCGGAAATGAGCAAGTCATATTGACGCGTTTGTCAGCTATACCGTTATTGAATAGCGAGCATGATCTTCAAGCTAGAGAAATAAAAGTCGGGCATGTGCTTGCGGCGATAGCCGCCGCCTGGGCTTTGAATATATCGCCAGCCCTCATGCAGGCCGGTATAGAGGCTTTCGAAATTACACCCTTGGCTGTTTAAAGGCTTAGTTTTAAATTATGAATATGTTGGAAAAAAGGAAAATAGTTTAATGGAAGTATCACGAGTTCGTGCCCTGCGGGGCCCTAATCTTTGGTGCCGCCATACCGCCATTGAAGCTATCGTCTCCTGTACCGAGGCGGAATCTAGCATCCTGAATATCCCGGGTTTTGAATCGCACTTACGTGAATTATTCCCCGAGGTCGGCTTGTTGCAGTTGGCCGGGCATACCGGCGGCGTATCCCTCGCTCATGTACTGCAACTCACTGCATTAAGGTTGCAGGCGCAATCCGGTTGTCCGGTTACTTTTAGTCGTACCGCGGCCACGCTAGAAACCGGAATTTATCAAGTAGTGATTCAATACACTGAAGAAGCCGTGGGGCGCAGGGCTTTAGAATTGGCCGTACAATTATGCCAGGCAGCTATCAGCCACTCAGATTTTGAGTTGGACGCCGCTTTACGCGAACTGAAGGATCTTGATGAGGATGTGCGTTTAGGGCCTAGCACCGGTTCTATTGTCGATGCTGCCCTTGCACGTGGCATTCCTTACCGTCGCCTGACGGAAGGTAGCCTTGTGCAATTCGGTTGGGGTAGTAGGCAACGCCGTATCCAGGCGGCAGAAACCGACCGTAGCGGCGCCATTGCACAATCTATCGCACAGGACAAAGAGCTCACTAAACGTTTGCTTGATGCAGCTGGCGTGCCGGTGCCTATTGGCCGTCCGGCTAATAACGTGGATGACGCATGGAAAGCTATGCAAGAGATTGATGCACCGGTAGTGGTGAAGCCTCAGGATGGCAATCAGGGCAAGGGCGTTACGGTAAACGTAGTCACGCGGGAACATCTGAAAATCGCTTATGCAGCCGCAGCTGAAATTAGTGATGAAGTGTTAATCGAGCGCTATATCCCAGGTCACGATTTCAGGTTGCTAGTAGTGGGCAATAAAATGGTGGCGGCAGCACGGCGCGATCCGCCTTTGGTCATAGGTGACGGCGTACATACCGTCAAAGAGCTTGTGGATATTGTGAACAGCGACCCACGCCGCGGTGAAGGCCACGCAACCTCCCTCACCAAAATACGTTTTGATGATATCGCAATCGCTAGGTTGGCCGTGCAGGGTTATACGCAGGATTCAGTGCCTGTAAAAGGCGCGCGCGTAGTGTTGCGCAATAATGCTAATTTGAGTACTGGCGGCACCGCAACTGATGTCACTGACGATGTGCATCCGCACCTGGCAGCCAGTGCAGTGTCAGCCGCACAAATGATAGGGCTGGATATCTGCGGTGTAGACATGGTGTGTGAAAACGTACATTTACCTATGGAAGAATTGGGCGGTGGCGTGGTGGAGGTCAATGCAGCACCGGGTTTGCGCATGCATTTACAGCCTTCTTTTGGCAAAGGCCGTGCGGTAGGTGAGGCGATTATCGCCAACATATTTGATAGCAGTGAAAATGGTCGCATTCCGCTGGTGGCTGTAGCAGGCACCAATGGTAAGACCACAACAGTACGCCTGATTGCCCATATTATTGGTTGCCAAGGGCTACGTGTTGGCATGACCAACTCCGACGGTGTCTACGTAGAGGGCAAGCGTATCGATACCGGTGATTGCAGTGGGCCAAAAAGTGCCCGTAATATATTGTTGCACCCGGATGTTGACGCCGCGGTATTTGAAACCGCCCGTGGTGGCGTGTTGCGTGAAGGCCTAGCTTTTGACCGCTGCAATGTTGCGGTTGTGACTAATATCGGCATGGGCGATCACCTAGGCCTGAGTTATATTAGTACCGTAGAAGATTTGGCTGTAGTAAAGCGCGTTGTAGTGCAAAACGTAGCACCAAATGGCATGGCAGTACTGAACGCAGCTGACCCGATGACAGTAAAAATGGCGGATTCCTGTCCGGGATCGGTCACTTTCTTTGCCCAAGACCCGCATAATTCCATTATTGCAACACACCGTGCCCAAGGCCGCCGGGTCGTTTATGTAGATAATCACCAGATTGTGGCAGCGCAAAGTGGCGCTGAATTGCGTGTCAACTTGGCCGACATTCCAATCACGCGTAAGGGCACCATAGGATTCCAGATAGAAAACGCCATGGCTGCCGTCGCCGCAGTATGGGCGTTAGATATTGATTGGCTAACCATATGTAAAGGCTTGGCGACGTTTGTGAACGATGCACAAACTGCTCCTGGTCGTTTTAATTTCTTCGATTATCGCGGCGCAAGTGTCATTGCCGATTATGGTCATAACCCAGATGCAATCTTGGCCTTGGTATCTGCCGTGGAAACCATCCCGGCAAAACGGCGCTTTGTTGTAATCAGCGGTGCTGGCGATAGGCGCGATGTGGATATCAGCCGGCAATCCGAGATTTTAGGTGATGCCTTTGACGAGATCATCCTGTATCAGGACCAATGTCAGCGTGGCCGGGCCGATGGTGAAGTATTACAGTTGCTTCAAAAGGGCCTAGTCAATGCCAAGCGCGCCACAAAAATCGATGAGATCAATGGAGAATTCGTAGCCATCGATACCGCATTATCACGCATACAGGAAGGCGATCTCTGCCTGATCCTAATTGACCAGGTGGAAGAAGCGTTAGCGCACATTGCAAAACGCGCGGCTGAATAAAGCTTAACCGTATCATGCAAGTCCTAATTTATCCTTCCCAATTAAGCGCTTAATGGTTCTTAAACAGCACCTTGCATCGCATTGGTTTTGACTGTGAGGTATAATCTCGTTTTTAGATTATAACGGTGGTATGGCTCATGCCAATTTACGATTATCAATGTAGCAGTTGCGGTCATAAAGCCGAAGTAATGCGCAAAATTAGTGCGTCAAACGTAGAGGCATGCCCAAAATGTGCGGCAGAAACTTTCAGCAAACAATTGTCCGCACCCAGTTTTCAATTGAACGGTAGCGGCTGGTACGCCACTGATTTTAAAAACAGTGGGAACAAAGTCCAAACAACGAGTGCTAAAGACGAGGCTACAACTGAAAAAAAACCTGACGCAGCACCTGCAGCCGCATGCAATCCCGGCTGTGCCTGTCATTAATTCCGTAACAATCCAATTTAGTAAACGCATGAAAAAATATTTTATTACAGGTTTGCTGGTCTTGGTCCCGCTGTCCATCACAATATGGGTGATTACCAGTTTAATCGCCCTGATGGACCAAAGCTTGCTACTACTACCCGCGCAATGGCGGCCTAAAGCGCAGTTAGGTATGGAAATCCCTGGCCTCGGTGCATTGCTCACCCTGCTGATTGTTTTTGTAACGGGTTTGATCGCCACTAATTTCTTTGGCAGGCAATTGATATTGCTATGGGAAGCTTTGCTCAATCGTGTGCCAGTGGTCAAGTCCATTTATTCCAGCGTCAAGCAAGTATCCGATACGCTATTTTCTGATTCCGGTAATGCATTCCGCCAGGCAGTGCTAGTACAATTCCCTCGCGAGGGCGCTTGGACAATCGCCTTCATTACAGGCGCGCCAGGTGGGGATGTAGCGAATCATTTGCTGGGCGATTATGTAAGTGTGTATGTGCCCACTACGCCTAATCCGACTGGCGGGTATTTTTTGATGATGTCGCGTGCTGAAGTCATCGCGCTAGATATGAGCGTCGATGAAGCGCTTAAATATATCATCTCAATGGGCGTGGTAGCGCCGCCCGACAAGATTAAAAAACAACAAGCCATTAACTATTAACGACAATTCAACAAGACTTATAAATACTATGCGTACACATTACTGCGGCCACTTAAACCGCGAACATATCGGCCAAACGGTTACCTTATGCGGTTGGGCACATCGCCGCCGCGACCATGGCGGGGTCATTTTTATCGACCTGCGCGACCGTGAGGGCATGGCGCAAATCGTGATTGACCCGGATACACCAGAAGCTTTTGCCAATGCAGAAACCGTGCGTAATGAGTTTGTGCTCAAAGTGATCTGTAAAGTACGCGCCCGTCCTGAAGGTACAGTAAATACCAACATTCCAACCGGTGAAGTGGAAATGCTTGCGACTAAGATTGAGATTTTGAATCCTTCGCTCACCCCGCCATTCATGTTGGATGATGAAAACCTCACTGAAACAGTGCGCCTGCAACATCGCTACATCGATTTGCGCCGCCCTGCGATGCAGAAAAACATGATGTTGCGCTACCGCGTAGCTAAAACTCTTCGTGATTATTTAGATACCAATGGCTTTATTGAAGTTGAAACGCCGATGCTCACGCGCTCTACCCCAGAGGGCGCACGTGATTACCTGGTGCCTAGCCGTGTGCATGAAGGCCAGTTCTTTGCCTTGCCGCAGTCCCCGCAGTTATTCAAACAATTATTGATGGTGTCAGGTTTTGACCGTTATTTCCAAATTACCAAGTGCTTCCGTGACGAAGACTTGCGCGCTGACCGCCAGCCCGAATTCACGCAAGTAGATATCGAAACATCATTCATGAGCGAAAACCAAATCATGGACATCGTTGAAGAGATGATTCGACAAATGTTGAAGTCTGTCCAAAACGTAGATTTGCCAGCGGCATTTCCGCGCATGAGCTTTGCTGAAGCCATGAATAGATACGGCTCAGATAAGCCGGACATGCGCGTCACCTTGGAAATCACTGAGCTATCAGATGTGATGAAAGATGTGGATTTTAAAGTGTTCGCAGGCGCAGCCAATATGGCAGGTGGCCGTGTAGCTGCTCTGCGCGTGCCTAACGGCGCGGCAATCTCCCGTTCCGAAATCGATGCATACACAGAATTCGTAAAAATCTACGGCGCTAAAGGTTTGGCGTACATCAAAATCAACGACATCACAAAACTGAATGAAGAGGGGCTGCAAAGCCCTATTGTTAAAAACATTCATGTCACGGCCTTGCAAGCGATTATCGACCGTACCGGTGCGCAAAATGGCGATATCGTGTTCTTCGGTGCAGATAAATTAAAAGTAGTCAATGAAGCTTTAGGCGCATTGCGCCTGAAAGTTGGCCACGATAAAGGCCACGTCGATGGTCGTGCTTGGGCACCGCTATGGGTGGTCGATTTCCCCATGTTCGAACATGATGAAGAAAATAACCGCTGGGCGGCATTGCACCATCCGTTCACTGCACCAAAAGATGGCCACGAAGAGATGTTAGTCTCTAACCCAGGCGCTTGTCTTTCTAAAGCTTACGACATGGTACTTAATGGCTGGGAAGTAGGCGGCGGTTCAGTGCGTATCCACAAACAAGACGTACAATCTAAAGTGTTCGATGCATTGAAAATAAGCAAAGAAGAAGCGCAAGAGAAATTCGGCTTTCTGCTCGATGCCTTGCAATACGGCGCGCCACCGCACGGTGGCCTGGCATTCGGTTTAGACCGTTTGGTCACGCTGATGGCGGGTGCCGAGTCTATTCGTGACGTGATTGCTTTCCCTAAAACACAACGTGCGCAGTGCTTGATGACCAATGCGCCGAATGAGGTGGATGAGAAGCAACTTCGTGAGTTGCATATACGTGTTCGCACGCCGAGTCCCGTTGCCTAAAATGAACTCGCTTGCGCTGACTTTTAATCTAGGAAATTAAATGGCAATTCCTGATTTTCAGTCTGTAATGTTACCTCTGCTTGATTTTGCTGCAGACCAAAAAGAGCATTCATTGCAAGACACCGTAGAAGCTCTGGCTGCAATATTCGGTTTAACAATTGAAGAGCGTGAGGAATTACTGCCTAGTGGTAAACAAGCGCGTTTTGACAATAGGGTTGCATGGGCTAGAAGTTATTTCAAACAAGCTGGGTTAGTTGAAAATACTCGCAGAGGTTTCTTTAGAATTTCTCAGCGAGGTATAGATTTATTTAAAACAACTCCTAAAAAAATTAATATCAAATTACTTGAGCAATATCCAGAATTTATCGATTTTCGAAACTTAAGAAAAGATATAAATGATATTCAGCCCATGCTCATTGATGAGCCTGAAAAACAAACTCCAGAAGAGCAGCTAGAGAATTCCTATAAAATTCTTTCTGATGGTTTAGCAAGCGAAATTATTCAATTAGTAAAATCTTGCTCTCCTAGTTTTTTTGAACGACTAGTGGTTGAGCTATTGTTAGCTATGGGGTATGGCGGCACTAGGGTTGGCGCTGGTAGGGCAATAGGTCAAAGCGGGGATGGTGGAATAGACGGTATCATTGATGAAGACCGCTTAGGTTTGGATTCGATTTATATTCAAGCAAAACGTTGGGAAGGCGTAGTTGGTCGACCAGAAATTCAGAAGTTCGTTGGCGCACTCTCAGGGCAACGCGCCACTAAAGGTGTTTTTATTACTACATCAGACTTTACTAGAGAGGCCCTAGACTTTGTTAAAAACAACAATCATTATAAAGTTGTTTTAATAAATGGTTTTACCCTTGCAAAATTTATGATTGAAAATAACGTTGGTGTTTCTGTAGCAACAACATATCAAGTTAAGAAAATAGATACTGACTATTTTGTGGATGAATAATATCTAATGCCAGTCACCGAAATCAACCATATCAACCTACGCGCGAATCGCGACATGATGCATGTATTGCGTGATTTCTATTGCGATATCGTCGGTTTGAAGGTTGGTCCACGCACGGCGACCACCAGCTATGGTTTTTGGTTATATATCGGTGATAATGATGTTGTGCATATCGCTGAATATAATAAGGGAGTGGGCGCTCCCGACCTGCATGTGAATGGCACTTATGACCATGTGTCTTTTACCTGCACCGATATGGCGGCGATGGAAGCGCATTTGACTGCAAACAATGTGTCTTATACAACGCGTACCTTAATGAATGGCGTGAAACAGATTAACTTTAAAGACCCTGTTGGTAATGGGATTGAATTGAATTTTGAAGAGTATAAGATAGTAAGTTAAGCGCTACGAATTATATGAAGTAGCCTGTTTTGAACTTAAAACGTTATAAAGTAATCCTAAGGATGCAATTTTGCACTGGAGAAGTGATGAACATACAACATACTAAATATCGTTGGGTCTATGCGTTGTTATCGGCAGGTCTACTGGCCGGATTTGCATTTAATGCCCAAGCTGAGCCGGACCCTAAATTATGGCCGGTCGTCAAAGAAGCGTTCTTTGCCAAACGTGATATTCAGGAAGTGGATTTCATTAAAATCGATGCGCCACGCCGTGCCGAAAGCGGTGCGCAAGTACCAGTCACTTACAGCATTGATAACGCTGCGGCCAAGGGCGTGATGATTAAAAAATTGTATGCAATCGTAGATGCGAACCCAATTCCGCTGACTGCGACCTATCATTTGACAGATATGCTTGGTAATTTCCAGCTTTCAACGCGCATACGCTTTGAAACCGATGCTTTTGTACATTTGGTGGGCGAAACGGCAGATGGTAAGCTTTATGGCGCAACTCGCGCTATCCGCGCGGCAGGTGGCTGCGGCGGTACGGTAGATGGTGATGATGCTGCGATACGGGCTTCAGCCGGTAAGATCAAATTAAGGGTGGAAGAGCCTGTGAAAATCGGTAGCGCAACATCTACCGTATTTAATATCAGACACCCAATGCGTACCGGCTTGCAGCGCGATTTGGTATCACAAGGTTACGTACCGGCGTTTTATATTAACAAGGCCGCATTTACTTTTAACGGTAAGCCTGTGATGACCGTGGATGTTGGCGTAGGAACGAGTGAAGATCCTTATTTCAAATTCGATTTTATTCCTGATACACCCGGTAAGCTTGATGTCACGGCAACGGATAATGAAGGCAAAACCTTCACCCATGAAGTTGAAGTGAAAGGTTAAGTTCACATTGCGACCCAAGGCCTCCAATAGGAGGCCTTTTTTATGTGGTTGAGTGGCTGTAATCCCGGGTCAGCAGGGAATGACAATGATGCTAAAATGACTCAAATCATTTCGGAGAACAAAAAAATGAAAAGTTACCGCAAAGAACTCTGGTTCAATCCGCCAACCCGCGTTGCTTTTATCCGTATTACCGAGCAAGTCAATGAGTGCCTGCGTGAAAGCGGCGTAAAAGAAGGATTCGTACTGGTGAATGCCATGCATATTACCGCCAGTGTGTTCATCAATGACGACGAGCGTGGGCTGCATCATGACTACACGCAATGGCTGGAACGCTTGGCGCCGCATGAGCCTGTCAGTAGCTACCGACATAATGATACCGGTGAAGATAATGCCGATGCCCATATGAAACGTCAGGTGATGGGCCGTGAAGTGCTTGTCGCCATTACCGAAGGCCGCCTGGATTTTGGCCCTTGGGAACAGATTTTTTACGGTGAATTCGATGGTCGCCGTAAAAAACGCGTGCTGGTGAAGATCATTGGCGAATAACTAGTAATCAGTGTAAAACACCCAAATTGGAAGCATTTAATCACTCTAAGTTGAAAGACTCACGTTGAAAGTATCACGTTGAAAGTATTGGTCGTTTTTGCACATCCGACTTTTGAAACATCGCGTATTAACCTAGCGCTATATCAATCAATTAAAGATTTTCCGGATGTCATTTGGCACAACCTTTACGATACCTATCCGCAACAGCTCATTAATGTGCAGCATGAACAGGCCTTGCTAAATGAGGCTGATATCTTGTTATTGCAGCATCCGGGGCTTGGGTGCATTCCTGGCCGGTGTGCTATTGGCGGATTCTGAATACCGGCAGGAGTTAGAACTCGATATAGAGCCATTTAAGGGTTTGTTATTGGGCCTATTCTTTATTGCCGTAGGTATGTCAGTAGATATCGGTTTAATATTAAGGGAGCCGTGGTTGATTTTCAGTTTGGCGCTGGGCTTGGTCGCAATCAAAATTGCACTGCTGTTTGGTCTAAGTCGCATCTTTAATCATAACAATGTTAATGCCATCGTCTTTGCCCTTACCTTATCGCAGATCGGCGAATTCGCATTTGTCATCCATAACACGGCATTGCAATTGCAAGTGATAGGCACGCAATCCGCTTCAATGCTCAATGCAATTGTAGCCATCTCTATGATCACTACGCCAATATTGATGTTTGCATACCAACGAATCAGTCATACTAACTATAAAAAAGAGCGTGCTTTTGACCCGATTGAGACGGAACGGCAAGTCATAGTGGGGGGGGTATGGCCGTTTTGGCCAAGTCGTTACCCGGCTTTTAAATGGCGTCAAT
>JACDEP010000010.1:0-15162 GCA_013816325.1 Methylotenera sp. | reverse complement strand
AAGACCTGATGTGCTAGAGGCCGCAGGTATCGCCAAGGCAAAACTTCTGATAATTGCCATCGATGATGTGCAAGCGGCTATAGCAACTGCTAAATATGTGCAAGCACATTATCCGCAAGTGAAGATTATTGCGAGGGCACGGAATAGGACGGACGCTTACGACAATATGGAGTTGGGAATAGAAAATGTGCGTGAGACTTTCCATTCCGCTTTAGCGGCAGCAGAAAGTTCCTTGGTAAGTTTGGGTTTCGGTAGATATCAGGCCTATAAGCTCATGTGGCAATTTAAGCAGCATGATGAGCAAATTATGAAAGAATCACTAGTGATTAGGGATGATGAGAAACAGCGCATTTCTCACACTGCTAAATCTCGCCGGGATCTGATTGCCCTATTGAACCAGGAATCTCAGCAACAATCATTGATTCCTAAAGATGCGGGTTTTGATGAAGCTAAATAATCTATAGATAGAATTATTAAAAAATATGGCTATTAAAGTTTTGGCAAATAAAAAGGGAGCAAAAGCTCCCTTTTTTCTAAATGCATTTAACTTATTTGTTCATTACGTACATTGTAACTTCAAAGCCAAAACGCATTTCTGTAGCAGCTGGTTTAGTCCACATGATAAATCTCCTAGTAGTTAGTATGAAGTTCGTAACAACAAACAATTAATTTGTTGCTTGTTTGTATGACTGCATTGTGCGCTGCGAGTTGGATTTGAGCACTATCACCATTCATGAATAGACCTTAGTTATTTTCATGAGTACAAGCTGCATAAATCATGAGTAAATTTACGTAAGCATTTATATATTTGAACAGGTTTTCCGTAGTTGACTAAGTAAATGATAATTGTTATCATTATCATTCAATAACGGTGATTACATTGCATACACTAAAATCCAAAAACATATTCATGTCCAGCGCATTTGAGAATTCTGATTCGCAAGAGTTGGTAACAGGTGCTGTAAGTAAAAGCATTAGCAGTGAATTACTTTTCACTGGTACTAGGGAGCTCGTTATCTCCCATGCGGGCGGTGAATACCGCTTGCGATTGACCAATCAAGGCAAGTTGATTCTAACCAAATGAAGTGCAAACTGACATATAGGATAGCGCGATGAAGCCAAATCTGAAATTAATGACCAATGTATCTTTTGACAATGCACCCGTTAGCGAGGTAAGCATACTGAGCTGGATGATCACACCCTCAAGCCATTACGACACGTCTACTAAGCAGCCTTCGTATTTGTTGATGGTTTTAGTCGTGCTGGTGCATATTTCCGCAGCCATATGGTTAAAAAACAGTAGTGATACCTTGCCGATAGTAAAAGATGTATTACCTCCAATGATGGTGAACTTGGTTAGCGAGCCATCACCTGAACCTGAAATTGACCCTTTGCAGCAAACTCCCACTAAACCCACAGTAAAGCAACAAGTGGCAAAGAAACCGATAGTTAAACAATTGCCCACACCTTTACCAGTTGCAAATGAGCCAGTCGCTGAGCCTATTGAGTCTCTTGTTCAAACTCCTCCAACTTTTCCAGCACCTCAAGTAACTGTCAAGCCTAAAGAATTGGTTGAACATGCACCAGCAAAAGCTGAACCAGAACCTGTGATTGAACCGCCTAAATTTGGTGCAGCTTACCTGCATAATCCGGCACCTGATTATCCTTCCATGTCTCGCCGTGCCGGCGAACAAGGCCGCGTTTTATTGAAGGTCATTGTTTCGACCAAGGGCGAAGCAGAAGACGTACAGCTTGAAACCAGTAGCGGGTTCAACCGTCTGGATGATGCCGCAATAGAGGCAGTGAAGAAATGGCAGTTCGTTCCCGCTAAGCGCAACAACCAGCCTTTAAGCGCTAGCGTATTGGTACCAGTAAAATTCTCACTAGAGAGTAAATAGACATAAATTTGAAAGTTAAGGATTAAAGATGCAAAACAGCTACGAATTTAACGGCCTGCAATTCATTACGGCGGGTGGCCTCGTTTCAATGACAGTGGCTACTATTCTAATAGTAATGTCAGTTACCAGCTGGTATTTGATTGTGACGAAAGCTTATGGTGCTTTGCAGGCACACAAGGCAATTCAGGCTTATAGCCAGCAATTCTGGAGTGCAGGAAATCTGGCAGTGGCTATTAAACAAGATGGCAGCAATGCAGCGTCGCGCTTGGCAAAACGTGCCATTGCCGCGGCGGAGCATTATCTGCAACAAGCCAATAATAATGACATGAGCAGTAAAGATGAGTTTGTGGCGCGCGTTATGAACCGTAGTATCGCTGAAGAAAATGCTGAAATGGAACGAGGCCTAACTGTGCTTGCGTCGGTAGGTAGTGTCTCCCCATTCGTTGGTCTATTCGGTACCGTTTGGGGTATTTACCATGCTTTAGCCAGTATCAGCCAAAGCGGTCAGGCGACATTAGATAAAGTGGCTGGTCCTGTCGGTGAAGCCTTGATCATGACAGCACTGGGCTTGGCAGTTGCGATTCCCGCCGTACTGGCTTACAACGCCCTGGTGCGTAATAACCGCATACTTATTAGTAGTGTAGAACATTTTGCTGATGAGCTGCATACGCTACTCACTACCGGCGCCGTAATCAACACTAAGATTGACGTGACTAAAGTGCGTAATACAAAAGACACGGTTCATGTAGTTGAGGTGACAGTATGATAGGTTCAGCTAAAGGCATTGGAGCTACAAACCATTCAACCCCAATGTCCGAAATTAATACCACACCACTAGTCGATGTGCTGTTGGTATTGCTGGTGATATTCATCATAACCGCACCGTTATTGACGCATGCAGTGAAGATTGATTTGCCGCAGGCTAGCAGTCAGCCATTGCCGGAAAAACCCGAAGTAGTTTCAATATCGATAGACGGTACCGGCAAGATGTATTGGAATGACGCATCTATGGAGCAGGGTGAACTGAAAACAAAACTGCAGCAAATTTCTACACAGAAACCGCAACCGGAGCTGCATATACGCGCTGATAAAGAAACACGTTATCAGTTATTAGCTGAAGTAATGGCGGATGCTCAAAGCGCTGGTATTACCAAATTAGGCTTTTTAAGCGAACCAAAATAATTTAGGTGCAACTGACATGCCCTATTAATGATGCAATGCTTCGATAGCTTGAGCATAGGGAATCTAAATGGTAAGTGATAGGTAGTAAATGAATTAAGGGTTATAAAGTTGTTGAATACTATATCAATCAATAATCAATCAGCCAGCCAGTGAGTACTGCTCAGTTAGCCAGCCAATAAATCATCATCTGGGAGCAATACAATGAAACAAACGCATTATAAAAAACTGAGGCAGAAGTCTGTTTATTTGGCAGTGATCCTTGCCATACAATCTTTTAACGTGATGGCTGAAGTAGCCATTCCTGCGGCGCCAACGCAAGAGCTGGAAGAAGTGAATGTTAAAGCACAGGTGCAAGTAATTACGGATGGTTATCAAGCCACAAAAACCCGTGTGGGTAAAGTGTTGGAAGATCCGCAGGATATTCCACAGGCAATCACAACATTAACGCATGACTTGATGCAGGATCAGCAGGTAAGTTCATTGCGGGAAGCATTACGCAATGTTTCCGGCTTAACTTTCAATGCGGCTGAAGGTGGTCGCGGCGGTGATAACTTTAATCTCCGTGGTTTCTATACATTCGGTGATATCTATTTAGATGGAATCCGTGACACTGCACAATACTATCGCGAAACCTTTAATTTGGAACAAGTGGACGTACTACGCGGGTCAGCTGCAATGTTGTTCGGCCGCGGTCAAGCTGGCGGGGTGATCAACCAAGTCACTAAGATGGCAGAGTTGCAAGATAGCAACACGATTAGTGGCAGCTTGGGAGAATATGATTACCACCAATTTACCGGTGACTTCAATAAAAAATTGGGTGAGACCACAGCGATTCGTATCAATGTCATGGACCGGTCTGAAGAGACGTACCGGGAAAATCCTGCGAACAATGATAGACCTGGCTTGGACCGTAAAGGGATTGCACTTAGTTTTGGCAGGGGGATCGGTACGAATAATGAATTCTTCTTGAATCATGTTTATACGCAAACGCGCGATGTGCCAGATTACGGTATTAGTTTTGTAAACAAAAAGCCGATTAATACTGCTAATTTAGATGATGGTACTTTTTGGGGTACAGATCGTAATTTTGACGAGAGTGATACACGGGTAACAACAGGTATATTCACACACAAGTTTACTGAAGATACCCAATTACGTACTCAAGTAAGGCATGCCCAGTACGAACGTGCTTATTGGGCTGCAACGCCACGTCCTCTAGATCCAACAGCGACTGGTACTGGGGGGTCTAATGGTAATACGACACGTCAATCAGAATATGTAACCGATACTATTCAATCTGATTTCAGTACCCAATTTGATATTGCGGGAATGAAAAACCACTTTCTTGCGGGTCTAGAGTATTTAAAAGAAGATTCAAAAAGACAAGCTTTGCAAGGCTATAACGCAGTAACTGGGCAATCTTATGGAAATTTAACGGGTGTACCATTGACTAATGCGATAGCGGCAAATGGGGTATTTTACAAACGTCATTCTACAGTGTCTGGTCCAGCTACCGAGTATGAAGCAGATAACTATGCTGTCTATGCGCAAGACACGATTGAATTCGTAAAAAACTGGGATTTATTAGTAGGGCTTCGTCGTGATGAAATGCGTGCGAATTATTCCAGCCTGACTTCTCCTAAATTAAGTTATGGCGAAAATAGTTATCGCACAGGTCTTTCATGGCATCAAACCCCAGACAGTCACTACTATGTGAGTTATAGCGATTCATTTAGCCCTACTGCTGACTTGTATCAATTATCTGCAAAACCGCAGCCTCCGGAAAGAAGTAAAACAGTAGAATTGGGAGCTAAATGGCTATTCTTGGATGGAGACTTTACATTCCGAACCGCGCTGTATCGCACTACTAAAGACTGGGAACGCAATACAGACCTCGAAGCGGCGACCAATAATGCGATACTTACAAAAAAACGTAGAACTGATGGTTTGGAATTCGAAGTTGCAGGAAAGGTAACAGACAATTGGGAAGTGTTTGGTGGCCTAGCTTTTATGGATGCCAAAATATTAGAAGTGGCTGAAAATGTTTCTGCTACCGGGGTAGTGACGAATGCGGATCCAAGATTCAAAGGAGAGCGTGCGCGTAATACGCCACCAATGACCTTCAATATGTGGTCGACTTATAAGATTGCAGGTAATTGGAAAATCGGTGGTGGCTTTGAATCTAAAGGCGAACGTTTTGGTTACCAGCCGTCTGCCGCAAATGCTGGAGCTACTTTTGTAAATGGCGAATTTAAACCCAATACATTACCCGGCTATACACGTTGGGACGCTATGGCAGCATATGAAGCAAAAAAATGGGCGGTTCGGTTGAATGTTAAAAACCTGTTCGATAAAGTTTATTACGATTCAATCTATGACAATGGTGGCTTTACGGTACCCGGTAATCGCAGACAAGCCATTATCACGACTGAGTATAAGTTTTAAACTTGTAGCAAGTTAAGAAGTCATGAGTTAGCCCTCATGACTTTTTCTGAGTGTCTGTTTTTTTTAATGTGTTTGTAAGGTCATATTATGTTGCTGCGTGTACCTAATGTACTGAATGCTGAAGAGCTTAATCACTTGCGTCAATTAATGCTGCAAGCGGATTGGGCGGATGGAAAAGTCACGGCTGGTACACAGTCAGCACAGGTTAAACGCAACATTCAATTGCCAGAAACTACCGCAGATGCAGAAGCAGCGCGCTTAATAGTGCTTAAGGCTTTGAACAGGAATGCGCTGTTCTTTTCAGCGGCATTGCCTAAGAAAATTTATCCACCGCTATTCAATCAGTATCGTGATGGCATGGATTTTGGCGCACATATTGATAACGCAGTGCGTACTCATGCGATTTCCGGTATGCATGTGCGTACCGATATCTCTTGTACCTTATTCATTGCCGACCCCGAAAGTTACGAAGGTGGTGAGCTAGTGGTAGAAGATACCTATGGCCATCAAATAGTGAAGTTACCTGCGGGCGATATGGTGTTATACCCAGGTACTAGTTTGCATCATGTGCGACCTGTAACCAAGGGCGCCAGACTCGCCAGCTTCTTTTGGGTACAAAGTATGATCCGCGAAGATGCACAACGTACCCTGCTATTTGATATGGATGCTGCCATTGTGACTTTGCGGCAGCAAATTGGCGACACCGCAGCAGTGATCAGGCTAACGGGTAACTATCACAATCTCATCCGCATGTGGGCGGATACTTAAACGTTAAAAGGAAACATCATGCGCATATTTTTTGCATTATTAGCTTTACTACCAATTTATGCACAAGCTTCTGCGGATTGCCCAGTACACCCGAAAGAAGAGTGGGCATCAGAAGATACCATCAAAAAAGCCCTGCAAGATGAAGGCTATAGCATCAAAAAATTCAAGGTAGATGGCAACTGCTATGAGGTGTACGGCAGGAACAAAGAAGGTAACAAAGTTGAAATCTACTTTGATACCAAAACACTAGCTATCATTAAAGCAGAAGGTCTTAAAGACTAAACTATTTTATTGCGATGAATCATGACGACCAATCCGTGAGCTGGACTGCCTTAATTCGCATAACGCACTGGCTAGTCGCATTATGTGTACTCGTAAATTTTTTTAATGACACCGGTTTTTGGCATAGAGTCATTGGTTATACCTGCTTGGCGCTGGTGTGCTTACGTGTCGTGAATGGCTTATTTATCAGCAAAGTATCATCTTCTAAATTATATGTCCCGCGTGTCAGCAACCTTAAAGCACATTTTAAGGAGTTGCTTCATAAGCGAGGCCCGGCATATGCTGGACACAACCCGTTTGGGCAATGGGCTGTTTATTTAATGTGGCTGCTAATTGCGCTATTGGCTTTATCCGGCTGGGTGAGCAGAACTGATGCGCTCTGGGGAGAAGACTGGCCGGTAGACTTACATAAAGCTTTATCAGATGTATTACAAGGTATCGTAATATTGCATTTGTTAGCGATTGCGCTCATGTCTAAACTGCAGAAGCAAAATTTAGTGAAGGCTATGATTGTTAGCAAGGAGTAAACAAGCCAAAAACTGGTTGCCTTTTGGTATCACAATATGGCTCGAATACTAATCAGCTTTTAATATAACTTTCCAGCTGCCGGATCAGGTCTTTTTGGTAGGCCATGGTTTCCATGACCAAATCACCGATTGATAGCATACCCACTACTTTTTCCTCATCAACCACTGGAAAATGGCGTATCCGATTTTCTGACATCAGGGACATGGCGTAATCCACGGTATCATCCGGTTTGCCAGATAACACTTTGTGCGTCATCACTTCACTAATCTGCGTGGTTTTTGACGACCGGCCTTGTAATACAACTTCACGGGCGTAATCCCGCTCGGAAAATATCCCTACAAGTTTGCCATCTTCCATCACTGCCAAAGCGCCAATCTTGTATTCGGCCAGTATTACCAAAGCATCAAATACCGGGCGGTTAGGTGCGATAGAGATGACTTCTTTGTGTTTTTTGCTGTCTATCAATTGTTGTAATGTTTTCATAAGGCTCTCCTGCTCTTAGCAACTTTAAATATACTCTAAAAAATTATTTAGCCAATATCTTGTCATATATTTTCTTCAACGATTGACATAGTTAGCCAGCTAACTATAATTAGACTAATCATGTTGCAACTTAGAGATCTTCCTACTCCCGAAATATTAAGCAAATTTGCTGAACGCTATCCCGATGCGGATGTAACAGCAATCTTAAGCTTTTTGCATCTACTACGTACTGCTACCGATTTATCGATAGCTTTGGATAGCTGCTTGTCTAAGCATGGCTTATTACAAGGACGCTGGTGGGTATTGATTTTGTTGATGCGTGAAGAAACGCAAACCACCACTCCCTCTATGCTGGCTGAAAAGGCTGGTGTTTCCCGTGCCACGATGACGGGCTTAATTGATGGCTTAGAGCAAGTGGGTCTAGTGGAACGCGTTTTTGCTAAAGACGATAGACGCAGTGTATTCATACACCTAACCACAGCAGGCCAAGCTAAGCTTGATGTTGTGATGCCCGATTATTATCGCCGCCTGCGACAGTGTATGCAGGAACTAGATGGCAAGAAACGTGAACAGCTACACCAGATACTAGACCTTATTAATTCAGGAATACCTGCCCTCTCAACCAATTAATTCTTATCCTAAGTTCTTTCCACTTTTTATACTTAAAGAGACAACCATGACTACTGTACAAAATGAAATTACCGCAATCAATGCGAAATTCGATCACGCTTTTAATACTAAAAATGCCGCAGATATCGGCCAACTTTATGATACAAACGCTACCGTCATGCCCGCTCCAGCTGGCACACCGGTAATTGGCTTCGAAGCCATACAGACTTTTTTTGCAGGCTTGATTGACGCTGGCGTGATTGATCACAAACTTACCCTAATTGAAGCTGTGGTAGATGGCAACTTGGCTTATCAGTGCGGTACTTGGGCTGGTGCGATGGTGGATGAAAAAGGTACCAGGCAAACCTTTGGTGGCAACGTGCACTTGGTATACCGCAAACAAGCAGACGGCAGCTGGAAGGCAGTGACACATATCTGGAACTAAGAAATCGTAGATACTTAGGCGAGATATAGAATGAATAACAGTAAAAAAACCGTCATCCGAGCATTTATCGCCCTCATGATATTAACTATCATATGGGGTTATAACTGGGTAGTGATGAAAAGCGCGCTGCAATATGCAGGGCCTTTCCAATTTGCTGCTTTGCGTACTTTTTTAGGCGCGTTGGTGTTGTTCGTAGTGATGTACCTTACCAAAAGGCCGTTGGGCTTGAAAGAGTTTCCTACCATGCTAGTGCTAGGAGTGTTGCAAACCATAGGTTTTACCGGCTTATTGATTTGGGCATTAGTGGAAGGTGGGGCGGGTAAAACTGCTGTGCTGACTTATACCATGCCGTTTTGGGTCATGTTATTTGCCTGGCCAATGCTGGGCGAAAAAGTCCAAGGCTGGCTATGGCTGGCGGTACTTTCGGCGGTATTCGGCATGATATTGATTTTTGACCCGCTACATATCAAAGCCGATGGTTTCAGCATGTTCCTGGCCATATGCTCCGGAGTTTCTTGGGCGTTATCCGCCATCATTTCTAAAAAGCTGCATCAGCGCAGCCCCAATCTGGACCTTTTGAACCTTACCGCATGGCCTATGTTGTTGGGTTCAATTCCTATGATAGCCATAGCACTGTTAGTACCTGCATCGCCAATTCAGTGGTCGAGCTACTTTATATTTTCAGTATTATTTAACGTATTTTTAAGCGGTGCCTTGGCATGGTTACTATGGCTATACGCATTGCAGCGCTTACCAGCAGGCGTGGCCAGTATGGCCTCTATGCTTGCTCCGGTGATTGGCGTTGTAGCGGCATGGATACAGCTTGCGGAAGTGCCAAATAACTATGAGCTGATAGGGATGGTATTGATTGCCTTGGCGCTTGTACAAATTTCCATCAGTACCATGCTTAAACGGCAACCCGTGAATTGCGCACAAGGCCAAGAGTAAAGCTAGTTTGGCAATAAGCCTATGATAAAATGCTGAGATATCGAAACCTAAACCGGCAAATGGTTTAAGAATATCAAGGAAATAGCATGGCGGGACACAGTAAATGGGCAAATATCCAGCATCGTAAAGGTCGTCAAGACGCGAAACGGGGCAAAATCTTCACCAAATTAATCAAAGAGATTACCGTTGCTGCCCGTCTAGGCGGAGGCGATGTCACCATGAATCCTAGGTTACGCGCTGCAGTGGCGGAAGCCAAAGAGGAGAACATGCCAGCGGACAATATCACGCGGGCCATCAAAAAAGGTACGGGTGAATTGGAAGGCGTGAACTACGAAGAAATTCGGTATGAAGGTTATGGTATCAACGGCGCGGCGATTATCATTGATTGCCTCACCGATAACAAACAACGTGCAGTGGCCGATGTACGCCATGCGCTCACTAAACATGGTGGTAACTTGGGCACTGATGGCTCGGTCGCTTTCATGTTCAAGCACTGCGGCAGCCTGCTTTACCCGCCCGGCACTTCTGAAGATAAAGTCATGGAAATCGCACTTGAAGCAGGTGCTGAAGATATCGTTACTGATCAAGATGGCAGTATTGAAGTTATCACACCACCCAATGATTTCTTAGCCATTAAAGAAGCCATGGAAGCGGCAGGTTTAAAAGCCGTACTAGCTGAAGTGACCATGAAGCCTAGCAATGAAACGGTCTTCACAGGTGATGATGCTGTTAAGATGCAGAAGATACTAGATGCGCTTGAAGATTTGGATGATGTGCAGGATGTTTATACCACCGCAGTCATTGAAGAAAACTAAAGTAAATGCCTAAAGCGAATGACGTTGTTGCGCAGTGCTCACATTTTCGCCGTACCACATGTACTTTCTCAAATGTTGCGCGCTGTGCGCCTAGTCCTTTATCGTTAGGCAAATATTTTCATGTTCTTAAGCTGGGCCATATGTGAGCATGATCCGAATCTTAGGCATAGACCCTGGCTTGCGGTTAACAGGCTTCGGTGTGATCGAAAAAGTCGGTGAAAAAATCACTTATATCGCAAGCGGTACCATCAAAACCGCAAGTGGCAAGAAGAATCCAGTAGAAGGCGAAGATGATAGGGAAGAGTTACCTGCTCGGCTTAAAATAATACTAGATGGCTTATTTGAGGTCATCGATACTTATCTGCCCAACCAAGTTGCCATCGAAAAAGTGTTTGTAAACGTGAACCCACAATCAACCCTGCTATTAGGTCAGGCACGTGGTGCGGCAATCAGTGCTGCGGTAATTCGCAATCTATCTGTGGCGGAATATACAGCGTTGCAAGTCAAACAAGCCGTTGTCGGCAACGGCCACGCCCAGAAAGAACAGGTGCAGGAAATGGTGAAGCGCTTGCTTAATTTGCCAGCCACCCCAAAGCCAGATTCAGCGGATGCGCTAGCTTGTGCCATTTGCCACGCGCATGGCGGGCAAGGCTTAGGGCGTTTAGCAACAGCAGGTTTTAGGGTGAAGGGTGGTAGATTGATATGATTGGTAGACTGAACGGCATACTGTTAGAAAAAACGCCCCCGCTAGTGTTAATCGACTGCAACGGCGTGGGCTATGAATGCGAAGTGCCCATGAGCACATTCTATAACTTGCCAGCCATAGGTGAAAAAGTGACCATGCTCACGCATTTTGTAGTGCGTGAAGATGCACAGTTACTTTATGGTTTTGGCAGTGATCAAGAACGTGCGACTTTCAGACAGTTGCTTAAAGTAAATGGTATAGGCGCAAAATCTGCATTGTCTATTCTGAGCGGTTTATCAATCGAAGAGTTGGTGCAAGCCGTAGCCCTGCAAGAAACAGCCATGTTGACCCGCGTGCCCGGTGTGGGCAAAAAAACCGCAGAGCGTTTATTGCTAGAACTTAAAGATAAATTCAGTGTGACAGGGCTTACGCCAAGTAGCGCAGCGCATCCAAAATCCGCCAGCAGTGATGTGCTAAACGCGCTTATCTCATTAGGTTACAATGAACGCGAAGCCCTTGCAGCCGTAAAACTATTGCCTACAGATGCCACCGTTGCCGATGGCATCAAGCAAGCCTTAAAATCGTTGTCAAAATAAGATAGAAGCCAATGATAGAAACCGACCGCCTGATAGCACCATCTGCAGAAAGCCCTCAAGAAGAGGCTTTAGAGCGTGCGTTACGCCCCAAGCTTCTTGAAGAATATGTCGGACAGGAAAAAGCACGCGGCCAGTTGGAAATCTTCATCAACGCCGCGCGCGGCCGTAGTGAAGCGCTCGACCATGTGTTGCTATTTGGACCGCCTGGCTTAGGTAAAACCACACTTGCACATATCATCGCCAAAGAGATGGGCGTTAATATGCGCCAGACTTCTGGCCCAGTGCTGGAACGTGCAGGTGATTTGGCCGCCTTGTTAACCAATTTAGAACCGAATGATGTCTTGTTCATCGATGAAATTCATCGTCTATCTCCGGTTGTAGAAGAGATTTTGTACCCAGCGATGGAAGACTACCGTTTAGATATCATGATTGGTGAAGGACCGGCAGCAAGATCGGTTCGCTTGGATTTACCGCCCTTTACATTAATTGGCGCTACTACCCGTGCCGGCATGTTGACCAACCCTTTACGCGACCGTTTTGGTATCGTGTCGCGTCTGGAATTTTATACTTCTGAAGAGTTAGGCCGTATTGTGCAACGCTCCGCCGGACTGTTAAATGTAGAAATGGTCGATACTGGTGCATTTGAAATCGCCAAACGTTCACGTGGTACGCCACGTATTGCGAATAGGTTATTACGCCGTGTCAGGGATTTCGCCCAAGTCAAAGCCGATGGTAAAGTATCGGCGGAAATCGCCGATGCAGCATTGAAAATGCTCGACGTAGATAAGCTCGGTTTTGACGTGATGGATAGAAAGTTATTGCAAGCGGTGCTGGAAAAATTCGGTGGCGGACCTGTAGGCCTGGATAACTTGGCCGCAGCAATCGGTGAAGAACGTGACACCATTGAAGACGTTCTGGAACCTTATCTAATCCAACAAGGTTACTTAATGCGTACCCCCCGTGGTCGTGTGGCAACGCAGCAGGCTTATCAACACTTTGGCTTACCCATTCCCAGCGCCCTTGCTAGCGGTGAGATTTGGCAGCAATGATAGTTGGGCAGAACTAACAGTGTTCGATTGGTCGATACGCGTTTATTACGAAGATACCGATAGTGGTGGCGTGGTCTATCACTCTAATTATCTGAACTTTATGGAGCGTGCGAGAACAGAATGGTTACGTGCATTGGGTTTTGAGCAGCCGCGCCTAAAAAGTGAATTTAGTATCATTTTCGTCGTCCACAGTATGAGCATCCAATTTATACGCCCTGCTTATTTTAACGACATGCTTAATATTCAAAGTCAACTCGTAAAAATAGGACACGGTAGTATTGAATTTTTGCAAAGCATCATGCGTGATAATGAGGTGATACTTGAAGCCACGGTTAAACTGGCTTGCGTAGAAACTAAGCTTTTCAAACCTGTAGCTATTCCTGCCATCGTCAGGGATGCAATCCTTAAACCAAACTAAATATTAAAACCGAGTATTTGAAACTATAGGTGGAGTCATTATGAATGTAGGTGTTGCCAACGATATGTCATTCTTTACCTTGATAGCCGGCGCCAGCTTGCCGGTTCAGGGAGTGATGGTGATATTACTCATTACCTCGCTATTTTCATGGTGGTACATCTTTATCAAGTTTTTTACCATCAAACGTGCCGAGGCAGATGCAGAAAATTTTGAAAATGCATTCTGGACTGGCGGCGATTTAAACAAATTATATGAAGGCCTTACCGCTGGTCGCCGTAAGCCGAAAGGCATGGCAAGCATATTCGAAGCGGGGTTTAAAGAGTATGCACGCCACAAACAGCAGGGCCGTACCGAAATAAGCGACATCATGGAAGGTGCACGTCGCGCCATGCGCGCCGCATACAACCGCGAATTGGATGAACTGGATGCACACTTGCCGTTCTTGGCTTCCGTCGGTTCCGTCAGCCCATACATTGGTTTGTTTGGCACGGTATGGGGCATCATGAATGCATTTAGAGGTTTATCCAATGTAGGACAGGCGACGCTGAGCCAGGTAGCGCCAGGGATTGCAGAAGCACTTGTGGCAACGGCGATAGGTTTGTTCGCGGCGATTCCCGCAGTAGTGGCTTATAACCGATTTGCTTCCAGTGTGGATAGGCTTTCAGTACGATATGAGAGCTTTATGGAAGAATTCACAAATATCCTGCAACGCAAATCTTAAAATGACTTGTCCATTTTTAACGCATAGTTTGGTAACGAAATGAGCAGAACCCGTAAACGCCGTTTAATGAACCAGATCAATGTCGTCCCTTATATAGACGTTACCCTGGTATTGCTAGTGATCTTTATGGTCACTGCGCCGATGACCAACCCCGGGGTGGTAGAACTGCCGCAGGTAGGCCAAGCATTGAAGCAGCCAGAAGTTCCACTGGTACTCACGATTAAACTCAATAATAAAATCGAGCTGGATAATAAGCCAATGGCGCGTGATGAACTTTTATTAGCGGTACGCCAGGCACTCACCAAAACGCCACAGCGTGCGGTGGTCATTGCGGCAGATAAGAATGTGAAATATGACGATGTCATCGGCGTGATGGATTTACTTAAACAGAACAAAGTTGAAAAAGTAGGGCTTCTGCTAAAACCAGCAACTTAAACCATGATACGTAGGCATGAAAATTCAGTATCATTCAAGGCAGGTGTGCTCTCTGTTGGGGTGCACGTAGCCTTACTGATTGCACTATTGGTGTCAGTTAACTGGAAAACTACGCATACATCGAGCGTAGCAGAGGTTGAGTTGTGGGATAGCCTACCTACGCAGCATTTACAGAAACCAGTGCCACCTGAGCCGGCTGTTAAAGAAGCACCAAAACCAGAGCCGCCAAAACCTGTAATGAAAGTAGAGCCACCCGCGCCGAAAATAGAACCTAAGGCGGATATCATACTAAAAAAAATAGAGAAAAAATTAGAAAAACCTAAAGAGCTTAAAAAGCCTGATGCTTTGGCAGCTTTGCAAAAGCAATTGATGCAAGACGAACTGGAAAAAGATAAGAAACAGAAAAAAGATGAGGCGCTCAAAAAACTACAGCAAGAGGCTTTGGCTGATGAAAAGGCTGAAGGCGATAAGCAAGCTAAAGCATCAAAATCGGCCGCTAGTGCGAGCGTGATTGGTGAATATTCCGATAAGATTCGCGCCAAAGTACAGCGTAATGTGAATAAGACTTTATGTGGCGATGGTAAACCTAAATTGGTGTTTGAGATTATGGTGATGCCCACAGGCGATGTACAAGGAAACCCTAAGTTGATTCAGTCCAGCAAAATCAGCGCGTGTGATGATGCTGTGGAACGAGCCATTATGCAATCTCAGCCATTACCTTTACCTGCGGATGCTAGCTTGCGTGAACAATTCAGAAATTTACGTCTGGAATTCCATCCTAATGAATAAAGAACAATTAAGGGCGGCAGTTGTTACATTTTGTTACTTTAGCCCTTAAACCATTGCATGTAGAAT
>JACDEP010000124.1 GCA_013816325.1 Methylotenera sp. | reverse complement strand
CGTTCGGTCAGGCTCTATTGTCGGCGCTGCCAGCGCGCTTGCGGCAGATTGCCCCGGCAGTATCGCGTAAGCAATATGCTTATCGACTGACGGATGCTGGGCGAGCCATGGATATCGAGCAAATCCCGAAAAGACAATTAGTTGCCCGGCGCGTATTCGCTGCTTTGCAGGTGACTGACTTGCTCACAGAACTTGAATTAAACGCTATTTCCAGCAGCGCGCGCAAAGCGGTTAAGCAGATGGTGAATGATGGCTGGGCAAGTAGCAAGGAAGTCCGGGCCGGCTTAGCTGTTCTGAAAAGTTCACCCACCATCGAGCCAGAACTGAATGCAGACCAGACCCATGCCGTGGAAAGTATCATGCAAGATGCGCAAAACTTTAGGGCATGGTTACTTTATGGCATTACCGGCAGTGGCAAAACCGAGGTCTACATTCGCTTGATGCAGCAAATTTTGCAAAATAAAGACGCGCAGATATTAGTGTTGGTGCCAGAAATTAACCTGACTCCACAATTGGAAGCGCGCTTTAGGAGTCGCCTGCCGGATTTTCCATTAGTAAGCTTGCATAGCAATTTAAGCGAGAGTGAACGCTTACATCATTGGCAATTAGCACAATCCGGCGCCGCCAGAATAGTGATTGGTACGCGGCTTTCTATCTTTACGCCATTGCCTCATCTAAAGCTCATCATTATTGATGAAGAACATGATGGCTCATATAAACAACAAGATAGCATGCGTTACCATGCCCGCGACATTGCTATGGTGCGGGCAAAACGCTTGAATATTCCAGTGATTCTGGGCTCTGCCACGCCGGCGCTTGAAAGCTGGTACAACGCGCAATCCAAACAATCTCAAACCAATAAATATAGCTTACTAAGTTTGCGGGAACGCGCGGTAACTGCCGCAAAACTGCCGCATATCGAGTGCATTGATAAGACCAAAGTCAACTTGCAGCATGGTTTAACTCCACAGTTAATCAACGCGTTGAAATTACGTTTGGTACGCAAAGAACAAAGCCTGTTATTCATCAATCGCCGTGGCTATTCGCCAGTGTTGCTATGTGCTGCTTGCCATTGGATTGCGCCGTGTATGCGTTGCAGTAGCCGGTTGGTGGTACATCTTGGGCAGCGTAAATTACGCTGCCATCATTGTGGGCACGAACAGCGCATCCCCAGCCAATGCCCAAACTGTGGCGACGCGGATCTGCATCCAACCGGACATGGTACGCAACGCTTGGAACAGACATTGGCACAATTGCTGCCAAATGCCAGAATTGCTAGGGTAGACCGCGATAGCATCAGCCGTAAAAATGCGCTGGTGGAGATTTTAGACAAAGTGCATAACCAAGAAATTGATATTTTGGTAGGCACGCAAATGCTGGCTAAAGGCCATGACTTTCCAAATCTGACGCTAGTAGGCGTGATAGATACCGATAGCGCATTGCATAGCCCGGATTTCCGCGCCAGCGAGAGGTTATTTGCCCAGCTGATGCAGGTTGCTGGCCGTGCTGGCCGTGCTGATAAGGCTGGGCAAGTCATCATCCAAACGCAATTTCCCGACCACGTATTGTTTAACGCACTGCGTCGTCAGGATTATGTTGCTTATGCCGACGCTATGTTGCAGGAACGCGAGCAAGTGGAGTTCCCGCCTTACGTCTTCACGGCTTTATTACGTGCTGAAGCAAACGATTATGCTTTGGTACAGCAATTCTTGAATCATGCCTTTAAGCTGGCGCGAGATATTGATACCAATGTCATGGTGTATGACCCGGTGCGTCCGCAGATGGAGCGTTTAAAAGGCATGGAGCGAGGCTATATTCTAATGCAAAGCAAGCAGCGTCCTGCACTGCAGCATTTACTTAAAAATCTGGTGCTTAATTTAAGAGGTAAGCCCATAGCCAGCAAAGTGCGATGGGCAATTGATGTCGATCCGCTAGAATTTTAAAAGCACTGTAATTTTATTCCGCCCAAATTTTAACCCGTTGTAAAATTTAACCCGTTGTAAATTTAACCCGCTGTAAATTAACCCGTTGTAAATTTAACCTAGGTATTTTAATTTCCGACCTCTCCTGTAAAGTTGGCATACAATTCGCTAGCCTTAGTACCAAAGTAAAAATAATCGGCTAGAATCTCAAGCAGAAAATCTATAGCGTATTTGTTTTGATTCCTTGCTAAAACTTTTTAACTTAGCACTAATTAACATCTATTCACCTACTACTAATTAACTACTATCCATCAATGATATCTACCTGTTTTTATCAAAATGCCAAAAAGGTAAGCTTACTTTTAGTATGTTTGGCTTTGGTCAGTGTCATGACACTGAGCCAGGCCGCGCCGTTATTGCCCGACCCTGCCAATATTCCACGCGCAGAGCCAGTGGCGCCGCTTCCATCTATCAAGCCCATTGAAATTAAGCCTGGGGCAAAGCCAGCATATCGTGCCCCCACAAGTGATAAAGAGATTAAATTATTTATTCTAAAATTTATTTTTAGCGGCAATCGCGCTTTTACAGATGAACAATTAAGCGCCTTATTGCAAGACAAAACCAACCGCGAGATTGGCTTGAAAGACCTGAATGAAGCCACAAAAACCGTCACGGATTATTATCGAAAACATGGATACTTTCTAGCACAGGCTTACCTGCCAGCGCAGGATGTGAATGAAAGCACTGTGGAAATTGCCGTGTTAGAAGGTCATTTAGGAAAGCTGACGTTGAATATGAATGGCCCGGAACTGAATGTGGCTAAACTCAATGCAGACTTTTTGAAAGAGATGGCGGCATACCATTTAAAGTCCGATGATTCCATAAACGATAATAATTTAGTCCGTAATATCACCCTGCTGAACTCTTTACCTGCCCTGCGCGCGAATGCGCAGTTGAATCCTGGTGACGAAATAGGCAGTACCGATGTCGAGATTGAAATCAAACCAATGTCGCTTTGGCAAGCTTATGTGGCTGGCAATACTTACGGCAATCGTTTTACCGGGCGTGAAGTCGCGATAGCTGGATTGAAGCTCAATAATCTGGCAGGGATAGGCGATCAACTTAATTTAAGCTTTAAGCGATCCAATGATGAAGGCCAGCGCGGACTTCAGCTGGCTTATTACACACCAGTGCATGCATCCGGAACGTTGCTTAACCTTGGCTATAACTACGTGGATTATAAGCTTGGTGGCGCTTTCAAGGCATTGGGTGCTTCGGGTGAAAGCCAGTATTTTAATGTGAACCTGGATCAACCGCTTATCCGAAATGCGCAACAAGGTCTGACCGCTCGTTTGGGTGGTACTTATAAGATTATTAATGACGAAGTTTCAACGTTTGCATTGAATAATCGTCGCAATATCGCAGGAGTCGACCTGGGGATTTTTAGTGATTGGTCTAATAATGGTGGCGATGTCAGTAATCAGTTAGGTTTTAATCTACATGCCGGGCATGTCAACTTCAAAGATAACCTCGCGCAACTACTAGATGAAACCGGTACTAAAACAGCGGGCGATTTCGTTAAATATAACGTGGTAGCCTCTCAGGTACATTATCTCAAAAACGGCGTCAGCATTGCCTTGCGGGCAGATTATCAAGGCACCAATAAGAATCTGGACAGCGTAGAGAAAATAGCGATTGGCGGTATTAATCGCTGGCGCGCTTTTGCTGAATTGCCGAGTCTGGCGGACAGTGGTTGGGTTGCAGGCGTAGAAATCAGGAAAATTATTACTGCCAATAAATCTTTGGAGAACTTATTGCTAGAAATAGTCAGCCCCTACGCATTTGTAGATGCAGGTAGAGGCAAGATTAACCAGAACGCGCTGAGTTCTGACAATCATGTTAAATCCATACATTACGGTATAGGTATCGATGCAGCACTTAAAAATAAATGGTCATTAAGCGTCACTGCCTCACACCAGACGCGCGACTTTGATGGTGCTAGTACAGAAAATGAAACCCGGGCGTGGGCACAATTGCAAAAAGAGTTTTAAATTATGAATCATTATTATCGATCAGTATTCAACCATAGCTTGCAGGTTTGGCAAGCGGTCGCAGAATTTGCCCAAGCACGCGCTAAAACAAAAAACTCGTCCTCAAAAAGTGCTGCATCAAAGGCCGAAGATCAATCTAGCGCTACTACCAAAATATCCATTAGCTGGTGGGCAATCAATAGATTAACCATTTGCATTGTCTTGCTTTGTCAAGGCCTTGCTGCTCCTGGCTTGGTATATGCACTGCCTGCCGGCGCCGATGTCCAGTTTGGCCAATCCACCATTCAAGTCAATGGCCATCAGATGGTGATTGATCAAAGCACACGTCAATCCATTATTAACTGGCAATCTTTTGGCATCTCAGCCAGTGAGTCAGTGCAATTACTACAACCTGCGCAAGGCGTCGCGCTATTTCGTGTGGTTGGCTCAGAAAGTACACAAATTTTTGGCAGTTTAAGTGCTAACGGCAGTTTGTTTTTGGTGAATCCTAACGGCGTATTGTTTGGCCAAGGAGCGCAGGTGGATGTAGGTAGCCTGGTAGCTACCAGCATGAGTATTTCTAATGCAGATTTCCTCAACGGTCATTACCAGTTCAACGCCGATGGCAGCACAAATGGTGTCACCAATCAGGGCGCTATCAAAGTAGCGGATGGTGGCTACATTGTTTTGCTGGGTAACGAAGTTAAAAATAGCGGAACATTAACGGCCAACAATGGCAGTGTGGTCTTGGGTTCAGCGCAATCAGCCGTGCTAGATTTTTACGGCAACGGTTTGGTAAAGGCAAACTTGTCTGGTGACGCACTTAGCGCTTTAGTCGAGCAATCTGGCACTATTCAAGCCGATGGCGGTGCAGTGCAACTGGCGACCAGCTCTCGCAGTTCAGCAGTAAATGTTTCAGGCGTAGTGCAAGCCAACAGCCTAGTGGAGCGTAACGGTGTGATTCGCCTTGAAGGCGGTAACAATGCCAAAATAAGCGTGAGTGGCACATTAAGTGCTGCGGGCAATGTGGCTGGCAGCAAAGGCGGAACGATTGAGGTGACAGGCGAGCAAGTGGCGCTGTTTAGCGGTGCCAAACTAGATGCTTCTGGCTATTCTGGCGGCGGGGAAGTGTTGGTAGGCGGTGATTACCAAGGCAAAAACGCACAGATTCACAATGCCAGAACTACTTATGTGGATAAAGATGCCACAATTTCCGCAGATGCAAAACAGAACGGCAACGGCGGTAAGGTCATTGTCTGGTCTGACGATATCACGCGCTATTACGGTAACATCTCCGCACAGGGTGGCGCCAATACTGGTAACGGCGGCTTTGTAGAAGTTTCTGGCAAGCAAAATTTGGACTTCATCGGAAAAGTGAATCTATCCGCTAGCAATGGGCTGGGTGGTAGGTTTTTACTTGATCCAACCAATATTATCTTGAACACAACAGTGCAAGCCTCGCCAACCAACAATGCCAACGGCACGGCGGATATTGCCTTTTTAACTCCTGCTACAAATATACCTGTAGCAGGTACAACTACAGTGGAAATTGCGGATATAGTTGGCTTCTCCGAAGCATTTTTCCAAGCTAGTAATGACATCACTATTGCTAATACACTGACCATGGCGGTCAATAACAGTATTCGTCTACAAGCCAATAACAATATCAATATCAATGCCGCAGTCACTACTGCCGGCACTGGTAGTATCAACATGCAGGCCGATGCTGATAACAGTGGCATTGGTACTTTAGCGATTGCTGCTGCACTTACCTCGCAAGCGGGCGGTATTACCCTGGCTGGCGCTAGCGTTACCAGCACCGCCGCTGGCACGATTACAAGCACTGGAGCTGCTAACGCCAATGCAGGTAATGTGAGCATCAATACCACTGGCTTAATTAATCTAGGAGCAGCAATTACCGCCATTGGTGGCGCAGCCTCAACGGCCAACGCTGGTAGTAATGGTGGTGTAGTCATTATCGCGAGTAGTGGTAGCACGGTCACCACTGGTGCCATTACTGCCAATGGTAGCGCAGCAGGCGCAACCGCGACTAATCTAGCGGGTGGCAATGCCGGTAGTATTTCTATTAATTCCAAAGGTACATTGACCGCTGGTGCACTTACAGTCTCTGGGGGCAATGCCGTACTAGGCAACGCAGTGGGCGGTAATGGCGGCACTATTGCCGTGACCAATACCTCCACTACGGCTGGTAACCTGACCACCGGTGCTATCACCTCAAAAACAGGTAATAGCATTGGCACGGGCGCGGCAGCCACGGCGGGCAGCGTAACCGTCACACAAAATAATGCAACGTCAGGCTCACTATTAAAAACAGCTGCTATTAATACCATAGGCGGTAACCGTGGCGCTGGCGGCAATGTCACGCTCAGTTCCGCACAAGATGTTAGTGTGACCAGCACGATACAAACCAATGGCGGAGCTGGGGCGGTAGGTGGCACACACGCTGGCGTAGCGGCTGGCAATGTCACTATCAGCGGGGTTAATCGGGCTTTAAGTGGCGCAATTACTGCAACAGGCGGTGCCGCTATTGGTACGAATCAAGCAGGTGGCAATGCAGGCGTCATGTCTCTAACAGGCACTGGTACTCTCAATACAATCGCTATCACTTCACAAACTGGCGCAGGCGCCGGTACTGGTGCAGGCGGCACGGTAGGCGGCTTTACAC
>JACDEP010000223.1 GCA_013816325.1 Methylotenera sp. | reverse complement strand
TGTGTATAAGAGTCTTACATAAGGTTCCTCTGCTTGTGCAAAAGGATAGCTGCCCGGCAGCATCATACGACTCAAACTCCAGCTGAACACCCACGGAATTGCACGTAAATCTTCAATAGTATCTGAATTCTTCCTTGATGATGGTCGGCTACCGATATGTAACCCTGCCATTTCCCGTATTGTTGTAGATTCCAGAAAGAATTCTTTAAATCCCGGTGTTTCGTATACCAAATCGCGATAAGCTACAAACGAAGCAGATGCCAGTGCTTCCATCGCTTGGTAATAATGGCTTGCATCGGCTCCGATAGAATCATGACCAAGTAGCGTTGCTTCCATCGTTGCTGCTACCAGCGTTTCAAGATTTCGCCGCCCTATTTCAGGTTCGGCATACTTACTACTGATAACTTCACCTTGCTCGGTAACACGTATTTGACCATTCACACTACCTGGCGGTTGCGCCAGAATACTCTGATAGCTTGGCCCACCACCACGGCCTACTGTACCACCACGTCCATGAAACAAACGTAATTCAACTTTATGCTTGGCAAAAATTTTGGTAAGGTTAATTTCAGCTTTATAGATTTCCCAATTCGACGTAATAAATCCGCCATCCTTGTTGCTATCAGAATAACCCAGCATGACTTCTTGTACGTTGCCTCGCGAACTGAGTAACTTACGATAATACGGTAGCGAAAATAACTGATCCATGATGGCGCTACAACCACGTAAGTCTGCGATTGTTTCAAATAATGGAATGATATTAAGATGCAGTTGAGGGTTTTCTCCAGCTTGTAATAAACCGACTTCTTGCAGTAACAATGCGACTTCCAGTACGTTAATAACGCCGGTTGTCATGGAAATGATGTAATTGGGCATCGCTGCACGTCCGAAACGATGCTGAATCTTTGCTGCGCAATGTAAGATAAGTAACTCTGCCTGAGTTACTTCAGAACAAGCTTGATAAGGTGAAAATAAAAAACGCGGGTTGCTAATCTGTACTAATAACCATTGGATACGCTCTTTTTCATTCAGTTGCAGGTAGTCTTTCCGATGTGTGCTCAGTTCAAATAATTCTGCCACCACTTGTTCATGCACCTTACTATGCTGGCGCATATCCAGCGGTGCCAGGTGAAAGCCGAATACATCCACAGCACGCCGTAGATTGCGTAATGCGCCACGTGCTATCCAATGCGACTTATGCTGTTTTAACGAATGGATAATGATATCCAGGTCATGTAAAAACTCAGTACTATTCGCGTAGGGTTTACTGGATTCCACCGCATCATGTTGTGTAATCGCAAGATCTAATTGTTGGCTAGTGGCAACTAGCCGTGCGCCAATACTGAGAAAAATTCGTCGATACGGCTCGTCGGATCGATTGGGAATATCGGGTGAAACAGCTGCCAATTCTTTTACTTCATCACTGACCTTCACCAAGCGTTCAGTCAGACTCATTGAGCGGCCGATTTTGCGTACTTCATCCAGATAGAAATCTAACACCACCGACGATTGGCGCTCAACGGCACGCAACATGACCTCATCGGTAACAAACGGATTACCATCACGATCACCGCCAATCCAGCTACCAATGCGCAGGAAAGAAGCAACATGCGGTGCATCATCGCCCAAACGGCGTTCCAGTAGATCTTCTATTTTTGCATAAATATAGGGAATTTCTGTAAGGAACGTATAGCTATAATAGGCCAAACCATTTTCAATCTCATCATAGACAGACAAACGAGTCGGACGAAGCATCCGAGTTTGCCACAATATCTGGATGGTGGCGCGTAAGCATTCCTCATTGTGGCGCAATTCATTCGGGGTTAATTGTGTACGAGCCCGTTCTTTCAACAAACGCTCAATAGTCAGTTGGCAATCCAATATACTTCTTCTTTGAACCTCTGTTGGATGCGCTGTCAGAACAGGTGATATCACCGCTTTACTAAAAAAATCAGCCAGCGCGGTCACATCTTTCTTATTTTCCAGCACGCGCTCCAGAGCCAACGTTACACTCCCGGCTTGCGGTGGTGATCCTGCGCAAAGATGTGCGCGCCGTCGCCGATTATGGTGTATATCTTCGGCAATATTAGAGAGCAGCGAAAAATAACTAAACGCACGCACGACAGGGATTGTGCTTTCACTGCTTAACTGATTAAGCAGCCTATCGAGTTCATTTCGCGCTTCCGGATCTTGATCCCGATGAAAGCGAATCGCGGTTTGACGTATATTTTCAACCAACTCAAAAGCAGCTTCTCCTTCTTGTTCACGTAGCGTGTCACCCAACAT
>JACDEP010000222.1 GCA_013816325.1 Methylotenera sp. | reverse complement strand
GTATAAAGGTAATCCCAATTATATTGCCTGATGGAGAGTCATATAAAAATGCTGAAACATTAAATAAAATTTATGACGCATTACTCCAAAATCGCTGCGAACGAAGCACTACTTTAATCGCTTTAGGCGGTGGGGTCATAGGTGATTTGACCGGATATGCAGCAGCAACTTACCTAAGAGGCGTGCCTTTTATCCAAATCCCTACTACTTTGCTTTCGCAAGTAGATTCATCTGTAGGCGGTAAAACGGGTATCAATCACCCATTAGGTAAAAACATGATTGGTGCGTTTTATCAGCCACAAGTGGTATTGGCTGATATTGACACTCTCCGCACTCTGCCAGAGCGCGAATTTTCTGCCGGAATGGCGGAGGTTATCAAGTACGGATTGATACGCGACGTAGATTTTTTTGATTGGATAGAAATCAATATTGAAGCGCTCATGCAATTAAAAGAAAAAGAACTTAGCTATGCGATATTTCGCTCATGCCAAAATAAAGCTGAAGTTGTCGCTCGCGATGAACACGAAAATGGTGAAAGAGTCTTACTGAACTTAGGCCATACATTCGGCCACGCTATTGAGAATGCGATGGGTTATGGCGTATGGCTGCATGGAGAAGCCGTGGCGGCCGGTACTATGATGGCGGCTGACTTATCCAAACGTATGGGTTGGTTGTCTCAAAGTGATATTGTGCGTATTAAGAAATTATTTGCCGTCACTAAGCTGCCAGTTACTGCGCCTAATCTCGGCGTAGAAAAATATCTGGATTTAATGAGCATGGATAAAAAAGTTGAGGATGGAAAAATCAGGCTTATATTACAGCAAGCTATTGGTAAGTCGGTTATTACCAGTGATTATGATGCCGAACTACTTAATCAGACTTTAACGGACTCATCTATATTAGGTGAGTTGAAATGAGCCATTCGATGCTAGCACAATATGCAGCCGACCCGGAGCTGAGCATTGGTCGGCATCATCCAGAGCCAGCAGCATCAACACGCAACGCTTTTCAGCGTGACCGTGATCGGATTATCCATTCCACTGCCTTCCGAAGACTAGAGTACAAAACCCAGGTGTTTGTGAATCATGAAGGAGATTTATTCCGTACTCGCCTTACCCATAGCCTTGAAGTAGCCCAATTAGCCCGTGGTATTGCCCGCACATTAAACTTACATGAAGATTTGACAGAAGCTATTGCATTAGCACACGACTTAGGCCATACCCCATTCGGCCATGCAGGCCAAGATGCACTTAATGAATGTATGCGGGATTTTGGTGGTTTTGAACATAACCTGCAATCGTTGCGCGTAGTGGATCAATTAGAACTCCGCTATGCAGATTTTGACGGGTTGAATCTCACTTTTGAAGTGCGCGAAGGAATCCTAAAACACTGTTCAATCAAAAATGCAAAAAAGTTAGGGGATGTTGGTTTTCGCTTCATAGAGAAAAAACAGCCTAGCCTAGAAGCCCAGCTTACTAACTATGCGGATGAAATCGCATATAACAACCACGATATAGATGATGGTTTACGGTCAGGATTGATTACGATTGAACAATTAGCCAGCGTAGAGCTTTTTGCACTTAATCTTGATATCGTGCGTAATAAATATCCAAAATTGGAACATCGAAGACTGATCCATGAAACGATACGCCGCATGATCAATACCTTGGTGGTCGATCTATGTGAGCAAAGCACAAAAAATATACAGGAGCAAGAGCCCAAAAGTATTGACCACATTCGTAACCTACCTCAATTAATAAATTTCAGTAACAAAATTGCCAAGCAGAACTTAGAGTTAAAACAATTCCTACGTCATAATTTATATCATCATTACAAAGTAAATCGTATGAGCGCCAAAGCTTCACGTATCGTGACAGAGCTATTTGAATGCTTTATAGAAAACACCGGTTTACTTCCTACCGAGTTTCAAACTTACGCTAAAATTGATAAAGCGCTTGCCGTGGCGGATTATATCGCCGGTATGACAGATAGATTTGCCATACGTGAACATAGAAGACTCTTTGCGGTTGATGAGAATCTTTAATATATTAAATCATTAGTTGTTGCGTATTTACAACATATGTTAACAAATGTGTCTAATTTGCAAATCATTTGTTGTTTCGCTACTTCTGTTTAGGCATACTCTCACTACCTTCTAAATGATTATTTCATTGAGGAAGTTTGCAAACTATCTCGACCAATTTGTTTTGTCATTATTTGATAAAGTAGTGGTGGGTAACTTTAGAAGTAAAAATAGAATTAACTTAGGAGACTTAAATGAATAAACA
>JACDEP010000123.1:5371-6658 GCA_013816325.1 Methylotenera sp. | reverse complement strand
TTACTTGTGAGCTTATTGAGGTTATCCATCGAGCCATCGGATGGGACAATGGTAATTGTCACGCCTTGTCTTGCCAGAATTTTTTGGTATTTCAGCGCATATTTCTGGTAAATGCTTCCATCTTCACCGGCCGTCATGGTTAGGCTAGTGGGTGCAGCAGAGTTAATAAAGGTGAGTAATACGATGCATAGAATGGCGGCTATTCCCAACATCCACGCCAAAAAAAGAACAATGCTATTGCCGTATAACTCTGTCAGCTTGGCCCAGCGTTTTTTTAAGTATATTTTCAAGTTTTCCATCTTACGATTCCATCGAGCCCAAATGCACTTCGCCAATATACCCGCTCTGTCAAAAGATTTCGATAAATCGTACTCCTGCTGGGTTGTAGTTTTACAGCGAAATCTCAAAGAATTAAGTTTTACCCTAAGTGCGATACAACACAGAGTTATTTATTTTAAACAGATATGCTCAGATTATAAAAAATAACATTTAGCCTTAAACCTAAATAAAGCTCTCTGAATGCTTAGTATGTTTAAGGCTCCACTTATTTCTGAATAGAACTATCTAATAAATCATTCAAGGGAAATTAAATGAATCATAAGTTGATTGCTGTATCTGTGGCGGCAGTGATTGCAGCGTGGGCACCTGTGAGCTCCGCACGTGAAGCAGTCGCGCTCCCCAGTGTAGTGGGTACTGAGGGTGAGTTAAATGGTGTTGATACTGCGGGCAACGGCACTTTATCCGTAGGCAGCAACCAGAACATTAATACCAACAATGATGTAGGTGGCGCTATTACCAGCACTGCAGCCGATACTGCGAGTGTGGTCTTTGCTGGCAGTTCTAATGTGAATGGATTCACTGGCACTGTGGGGTCCGAACTTCTCAATATCAGCGCAGGTGCAAACGGGTCAGTAGTCAATTTTAACGGTGCTGTGTTTTCACAGACTTTTAATATATCTGGCACAGGCCAGGTAAACTTTAATGGCAATGTGATTACAGCGCCGGTATATGCCAATGATGGGATTATTAATCTAGGGGCCGGTAGTACCTTAATTGGCGCCATCACCACCAATACGGCTAATACCGGCACCTTGATATTGAACAATGGTAGTTTGGTAAATGGTGCAGTAGGTGGCGCTAGCGGCATCAAACTCATCAATGTGGCTGGCGGCAATGCTTCAATCAATGGCGCAGTACAAACGTTGGGCTTAAGCCTAGGGACTAATACCTTAACGATTACTGGCGGCCCCCTCACAACTAATCCTGGTGGCACTATCTCGACCACCA
>JACDEP010000123.1:0-5361 GCA_013816325.1 Methylotenera sp. | reverse complement strand
CTCTGTATTTGGGCATGTCAATGTCGGTACATCACTTATCAACGCTGGCGGTATTACCGTTACGCCTACGGTGACTGGTGCTCTAACCAATGGCACCAATTTTAGGATTGTAGATGCTCCAGCAGGAACCAATGCTGCACCCGTAACAGTGATTAATAACAACCCTCGTTACACGTTTTTAGGTGTGCCAACTACCACTGGGGATGTTAATCTACTTTTAACTGCCGCACCCTTAGCTACACTGGTAACCGCGCCGGGCGCATTAGCAGTAGCACCAATATTGGATATAAATGCCCCAGCCGGTACAGATTTAAATACGATTCAAAACGCTATAGCCGTACTACCTACCACTGCGGCAATCAACAATGCGCTGGCACAGCTTGCTCCGGGTAACACTAACCTGGCAGCACCTTGGATTGCCAGCCAAGCTACCCGTATGTTTGAAGACCAATGGATGGCTCGTGTAGATGAAGTGCAAGACAACTGCTGTGATACGGCGTGCGATAACAAGTCACCCAATAATGTGAATGCTTATAAAAAGCCCCATGAGTGTGGTGACAAGCAGCACAGTAACTGGTGGGGTAAAGGTACGGGCAGTATTGGCAATCAGGATGACAGACATAATATGGGTGGATATGAAACTGAGGCGGTAGGTTTGATGCTCGGTTACGATATGCCTATAGGTAATAAATCACTCGTGGGTTTAGCGGGCGTCTACACAAACAGTACTATTGACGATAATAATTCTATCGCCCGCACCAAGGTAGATTCCTATCAAGTCACTGGCTATTTTGAATACGCACCACAACCTTGGTTTGTGCAAGCAGCTTTAACAGCCGGGGTTGATAAATACGATGGCAACCGATTTATCAGCTTTCCCGGCATCAATCGTAAGGTGAATGCAGATTATCGAGGTCAGCAATACACGGGATTGGTCGCTATTGGCAAACATTTCTATGTGAACGAAACCATCATTACACCCCTTGCTTCATTACAAGCCTCGCACATTCATGTGGGCAGCTACACCGAAAGTGGTGGCGGAGATGCTAGCCTACGCGTGGACAGCCAAAACTATGACTTTGTACAATCCAGCCTAGGCGTAAAGATGGAGCGTGTGATTCAAACTTCCAATGGCGCAGTATCACCGGAAGTGCATGCTAAATGGTTACATGATTTCAATTCAACCACCATGGAACAAGAAGCCACATTTGTAGGCGGCGGTTCTTCATTCAAAGCACAGGGCATCAAACAGGATGCTGATTTATACAATGTAGGCGCCGGCTTCACTATGTTGTATTGTAATTGCGTAAGTAATGCATGGTCTGTTAAAGGGCTTTACGATTACAAATGGAATGAAAGCGACTATTCATCACATCAAGTCTCATTGATTGCAACCGTGAAATTCTAGAAATTTTAATGGTACGCGCATAGTTTTATTCGCAAAGGAACCTTCAAACGAACCTTCAAAAATAAACCTTCATTTAATAAATGGAGGTTTTTGCACATTTGTCTGGCGTATACTGCTTAACTAAAAGTTGCAAATTATTTCTGTCTAATGAAAAATGCTTCCCTTAGTTAGTTACAAACTAGAGATTGAATAAAGATGTCTAAAATAGTCAACAAATTCGCCGACCCCCGTCAAAACCGCATCTTAGCAACCTTACCTACCAGTGATTATGAGCGGATACTGCCCGATTTAGAACCTATAGAGATGCCACTAGGATGGACTATCTCTGAAGCTGGCGATCATGTTAAATATCTGCACTTTCCTACCAGCGGCATCGTTTCTCTGATTTATAGCTTAGAAGATGGCTCTTCAAGTGAAATTGCCATTGTAGGGGTAATGAGGGCATGATTGGTATTTCCATCTACATGGGCGGGGAAAGTATGCCAAGTAGCACTGAGGTTCAATCTGAAGGGCAAGCTTATCGGTTAAGCAGAAAAATCATGAAGCGTGAATTTGCGTTAGGCGGCCAGCTTCAGCATATTTCCCTACTTTACACACAAGCCTTGATTACCCAAACATCTCAAACCGCAGTTTGCAACCAGCATCATTCACTTGATCAGCAACTTTGCCGTTGGTTATTAATGAGCGTAGATCGCCTGCATGAAAATAAACTGCTCATTACCCAAGGGCTTATTGCAAAATTACTGGGCGTAACCCGTGAGAGCGTCACCATTGCAGCTAGTGGCTTACAGAAAGAGGGATTAATTGCCTACAAACGAGGTGAAATCACTGTTTTAAAACGCGCAGCACTTGAGAAACGTGTTTGCGAATGTTATGACGTAGTCACAAAAGAATATGAGCGCTTATTGCCTAATCCTAAATCTAAATCTAAATCTAAATCTAAATCTAAATAATATGATTTCAAGTCATAAACCTTGGAATTATTATACTGATTCACATTTTTTGAACTTGCAAAATGTCAGGTTGGGGTAAGCTTGAAGGATTAAAGTGAAAGTGCAGTAAGGCTCATTCACCAATTATTAGGATTTTAAAATCATGAAAAAATTAGTATCTTTCGTTGTAGTTCTTGCTTTTGGTTTTGCTACTTCACTCGCCATGGCTTGTCCAAAAGGTGAGGTATTGACAGGCGGCACAGGCCCGCACCATAAAGGCGGCTCATGCGCTCCAAAAGTAGTTAAAGATAAAAAAGCACCGATGGCTAAAGAAGCTGCACCAGCTAAGAAATAAGTACTTTAAAATAATAAACCGCCTTATGGCGGTTTATTATTTTAACTATCTGAAATATAGGATAAAGTTAAATCTAGTAAGTTTGTCGATTGGATTAAATTGAAAAAACTTTACCTCATTATTTTTGGAATCATTGGCTTAGTTACTGCCTCATTTATTTACAATCATCAAGGCTATGACGCCAAAACAGCGCTAACACCTGACCAGCAACAAATCCAGAAAACCGGGTATAAATGCCTGGATTTCGGCGATAGGGCCGTAGCGAAAGATATGCCGATTATCGAGTTTCAAAAACTAGAGCGCATCAGCAAAAGAGCCAATGTCATCGCTAGATGCATGCAAGACAATGGATATAATACCAACCCCGTCTGGCTTAAATATGCAGAACCCATTGCAAAAACAGAAGCGGAAAAGACCAAGATATCTTTCGACGAAGCCATCACCAATTTAAGCCGTAAAGATATGCAGGTGTTTGAACAGCGTGGCAACAAGCCTAATTACTGGGTAAAAAATAACGTTTCTAAATCACCTAATTAGGCTTATATAATCAGTCTTCTATTCTAAAACCAACTTTGATGGTGACTTGGAAATGTCTACGGTAGGTAAGGGATTACTGATGATGTTTGTTATGCGTCCTGAGGGGCACTAACAATGGTGATAGGCCATTATGGTCAATCTCTTGCATCAGTTGTAACAAACGCCCCAACTCAGTAGCAGGGAAGCCCGCGCGCGCAAACCAGTTAAGGTAATTACCCGGTAAATCTGCAAGCAAGCGGCCTTTGTATTTACCGTAAGGCATCTCAAGCGTCACTAGTTTTTGTAAGTCGTCTGGATTCATAACAAGCCAATGTTACTTTAAGGTTTACAATAAGCAATCAGAATCGAGGTCATTTATGGAACCATCATTACACACACTCAACAATCTATTCGCGCAGCTTGGTTTACCGTCTGATGATGTAGAGATTGATAACTTCATTCAAACCCATAGCCATTTGGAAACGAGTCTATCACTCTCAGAAGCGCCTTTCTGGACGCCATCTCAAGCCGCATTTTTACGTGAAGAGATTTTGAAAGATGCAGATTGGGCAGAAGTGATTGACCAATTGAATACTAGGTTGCATTCGAAATAAGAGACATCTAAAACATATGGCTAAAAATAAGCCATTTAGAATTCGAATAAATATTGCAGTTAATTTAAAACAATCGAGATGCTGTTAGTAATATCTAAGTCTGTAGATGTTATTTTCAATATTATAGCTACCTTAAGTCTTACATTTAAAAGGGCCGCACTTTGAAAAAAATTCTTATCTTATTCATTTTAAGTACCATATCCACTACTGCATTTGCCGAATGGACGCTCATTCAAACGAACGATGAGGCAAACATGTATGTGGATTTTGACACGCTACAAAAAACAGGGAATACAGTCACAGTCACCACCTTAAACGATTACAACAGTTTACAACCAAGAGATGAGTTATCAACAAAATGGCGTGAAATTCACGATTGTAAAAATAAGCGCTTCAAACCATTAGCCATTGATTACTATAGTAAAAATATGGGCCAAGGTAGCGTAATAGAATCTACCACTTTTGATGAAGCCAAAACCGCTTGGTCTGACGTGGTGCCTTATAGTATAGGTGAGCTTAAAACCAATATTATTTGCAGTAGGTAGTGCGCAACGGCTCAAGTAAAGGCAACAAACCGTTATGGTCTATCTCTTGTATTAAAGCAAGAAGCGCCTAATCTCGTTTTTAGGAAAGCCTTCGCGTGCAAACCAATTAAGGTAATTACCTAGCATTCTGCAAGTACGCGGACTTTGTATTTACTGTAATCCTTTGATATTACCTTGGCTAGTCGCGGGATCAATATTGAGTGCATTGAGTAGATAATCAGAACTTTTCCAGATACGGTAATTGGCAAAGCGCGTGCCGCCGCTACGGCGATAGAGCCGTTCGATTTGCAGATGGAGGCGGTGGTGTTTTTGCATGATATTTTTATTGTTAAGTATTGGGCTTAGCTTAGCCAAAACCTCCGTTTGCCGAGGCTATGCTTGCTGGTTAGCTATTTTCGTACCGATCATTTGCGCAAATCAATGGAGTCTAAGCTAACCCGCCTTTAACGGACACACCTAAATAGGCACACTTGTTAGCAAACCAACTGTGCATCATATAACCTCTCCACTTGGTTTGGGGTACGGTAGTTTAACGATTGATGAATACGCTGCGTATTATAAAAGCACTCAATGTAATCAAATATCGCCAGTTTTGCCTCCTCTCTGGTTTTAAAATCATGGTGATGTACCCATTCATTCTTTAAATTAGAGAAGAAGCTTTCCGCTACCGCATTATCGTACGCCGTCTTTTTGCCATTCATGCTTTGCACCATGGCTTGTTTTGTGAGTGCTGCACGATACCGTGCATCACTATACACCCACCCACGGTCGGTATGATGAATGAGCCTGCTGATGGGTTGCGCTGAGTTACCGCCATCCTTAACGCCGCTTGGTGTAACGCAGTATCCGCTTTCGCGCCCATCGACCAGCCCACCACTTTACGTGAGTATAAATCCAGCAGCACAGCTAAGTGCAACCAGCCTTGGCGGGTGCGGATAAACGTCATATCGCCCACCCACACTTGATTGGGGCTAGGTGCGCTAAATTGACG
>JACDEP010000122.1 GCA_013816325.1 Methylotenera sp. | reverse complement strand
ACAAAGACCCTGTGCTAGCAAGAACCTTGCTGGACCTTTCGCAAACTGCCACGATTAACGATAGCTTAAAACTTGGCAAAGCCGTGCTGGGGCATATTGGTGAAATCAATACCCTACATAAAAGTCATGTAGAGCAGGCCGGTTTTGCTGTTTTGAAATCGCCGGATATTCCGTCTATTTTGGTTGAAACTGCGTTTATCAGCAACCCGGAAGAAGAACGTAAATTAAATGACGAGGCTTATCAGGAAAAATTGGTAAGCTCCATTTTGGCCGGTATCAAAAAATACTTCGCGACTAACCCTGCACTTGCCAGAACCAAAATCGCCAAAGATTAAATACGCTTCGCCTCAGCATTTTATAAAAATCCAGTCTTAAAAGATCAATTGAATGAGGTACCCATACGTTTTTCTTTGGTGCTTCCAAACTTGTGCCTATCTCAGTTGCCTCACTGTGGTGATATTATTGATTCTAAATAATTAAATATAAACCTATACTATTCGGTCAAAGGGTATACACTCAATGAGTAGGATTATGTAATCCCAAATAATCATGAGAGCGCCGATTGAAATAATTCTATGCTTCTCAAAGGAAATTTTAATGGCTGGTAATGTGGTTCCTCATCCAAAATTAGCCCTATCACCAAGCAACCCATTGATTATACAAAACACGATCATATTATGGACAAAACTTGCCGATCAGTTAATACCTATTATCGGCAACGATGGTTTTGCCATGTTGTACGCCCGAAGTTTATTCCTAGCCCGGACTAAATTTGAATGGCTACCTGCGCCGCAAGTTCTGGACCCTGCTGCATCGAGGTTTGACGCCCTCAGCGACTGCTTGCGAAAACAGTCCATCACGAAGTCTAGTAAAGGCAGTGAAGCTTTACTATGCAGTTTTATAGACATTCTTACCTTACTAATAGGTGAGCCTTTAACCACTAGCATTTTACATGCTGCATGGGGCGATGCAGCGCCGGTAATATTAGCAAGGACTTTCCATCATGAATAAAAACAAAAACGTAGTCATTAAACGCCTAGAAACCGGGGTAGCCGGTTTAGATAATCTACTTGGCGGTGGAATGCCGGAATTCTCTTTTAACATCATTGCGGGTAGCCCAGGTAGTGGTAAAACAACGCTTGCGCATCAAATCATGTTTGCGCATGCTAGTGAAAAACATCCTGCAATCTATTTTACTGTGCTGGGTGAGCCGTCTTTAAAGATGTTGCGTTACCAGCAGCAATTTTCGTTCTTCGATAGTAAAAAAATCGGCAAAAGTATTTTCCACATTAATTTATCTGAAGAAATAGTCGGTGGTGATTTTGACCGGGTGTTGGAGCGTATTGTAGAGGAGGTAGAAAAGCATAAACCCAGCATGGTATTTGTAGATTCTTTCCGTTCGATAATCGAGGCTGCTACCAATGTCGGCCATATGCCATCCAAATTGCAGAATTTCGTACAGCAATTAGCCATGCGCATGACTAGCTGGCAAGCCACCACTTTTCTTATTGGTGAATATCAGTTGCCAGAAAAAGATTCAAGTCCGGTTTTTACGGTAGCAGATGGCATCATCTGGGTGTCACAGCAAGTACACCGTGATGCCATGGTACGTAAGATTCAAATCGTTAAAATGCGTGGGCAAGCCCAAAGCGCGGGTTTACATACGCTGCGTATCGGCAATGATGGCGTTGAGATTTTCCCACGGACTATATTACCGCCTGGTGCTTGGGGTCAAGAGGCGAATATTCACTTTCCCGGTGACAAGCGTCTTTCAATGGGTGTACCTGCACTTGATAAGATGATGGGCGGTGGGCTACCGGTTGCTTATTCTTTACTGCTTGTCGGTCCATCCGGTTCTGGCAAAAGTATTATTGCCACACAGTTTCTAGCAGAAGGTGTGAGAATGGGCGAGCCTGGCGTTATTGCCGCATTTGAAAAAAGCCCGAATCAATTGCTGAGCCAGCAATTAAATAAATTGGTAAAAAGCGGCAAGGTAGGCTTGATTGATACACGCTCACTCGATTTATCCATAGACGAAACCTTGCATAATCTGGTCGCCATGATCAAAAGCATGCAGGCAAAACGTGTGGTGATAGATTCATTATCAGGCTTTGAGTTGGCTTTGGCACCGGTATTCCGTGAAGATTTCAGGGAGTCACTGTACCGAATGGTAGCTGTGTTAACCAGCATGGGCGTGACTGTATTGATGACGGCAGAACTGGAAGACCGCTATACCGAATTGCGCTTTAGTTCATACGGTAATGCATTTTTGGCAGATTCAATCGTATTGCTACGTTATGTTGAAATTGCTGGGGAATTTAAACGCGTAATCTCGGTCGTAAAAGTTCGTGCTAGTGAACATAGCAAAGATATCCGCTTCTTTACTATCGGTCATGACTGCGTAATCGTAGACGAGCGTTCAATCGGCTACCAAAGCATTTTAACCGGACAGCCCGTTAATTTTGGAGTCACCACTCAATGGAGTTAACCAATGATGAAAAAGATTAGAGATCAGCGAACAAAACCCCCGCCAGATCTCTCGTCATCATCATTAGTTCATAACAACCAAAAGCCAGCTTCTGATAAATCTGTATCTGCCAAAGTAAAAAAATCAACCTCGCAACAAAAAATAATCCGCCCTAAAAAAATATCGCGCACTCCAAAGCTTGTAGGCGATAACAATGATGCCGCAGAGCATCAAGCCTTAACGACTGAAAAAAGAGAACAAACGGCCGACTTACGTGAACATTCGGCCGATGCAAGAGAACTGGTCGCGGATAGACGTGAACTGGTCGCGGATAGACGTGAAGAGTCCATTCAATTAAAAGACCAGTTGGTTCATAGACGTGAAAAAGTAGTGAGCTCACGGGAAAAAACTTTTGAAGAAGCAGATGAGATGAAAGCTGCGCTTGAAAGCCATATGGAAAAATTGCTACAAGCCAATGAACAATTGGTGATTACCACATTAAAATCCCAATCACTTGCTGATGAAGTCATGCTGGCAAAAAACCGCATGAGCCACATGGCGCATCATGATTTTTTAACGGATTTGCCAAACCGTATGCTATTACATGAACGGCTTTCTCAATCCATGGCCGTCGCCCAGCGGCATGGCAAACGTGTGGCCTTGTTATTTCTGGATTTAGACAGGTTCAAAACGATCAATGATTCATTAGGTCACGCCGTTGGCGACAATCTCTTACAACAAGTTGCAGAGCGCCTGCGTAGCTCTATTCGCGCTACCGATACCGTTAGCCGGCAAGGTGGTGACGAGTTTGTGGTGCTTATTTCCGAAATTGACGATGAACAGGCGGTCTCTATTTTCGCCGACAAAATTTGTAAGTCCATTACTGACCCATATCTGATTGCAGAACATGAGGTTTATATTGGCGTTACCATCGGTATAAGTTTGTTCCCGGATGATGGTGAAGATGCAGAAACGCTGATTCGCAACGCGGATGTGGCCATGTACGATGCCAAAAATGGCGGGCGAGGTCGGTATCACTTCTTTAAAAAAGAAATGAATTACCGTGTAATTGAGCGGCAACGTATTGAAGGCGATCTGCAACGCGCCTTAAAAAATGACGAGTTTGAACTTTATTATCAAGCGCAGGTTGATTTGCACACGAGTGATATTATTGGTGTTGAGGCGCTGATTCGTTGGCATCATCCCAGCCGCGGTTTGCTTGATCCGGTTGCCTTTTTGTCCATCGCCGAAGAATGTGGTGCCATTGTGCCTATTGGTCGCTGGGTATTGCAGCAAGCGTGTTTACAGCTTAAATCCTGGTTAGATATTGGGCGTAATTTTCAAAGTATTTCAGTCAACATTTCTGCCATGGAGCTGGAAAAAGAAGATTTCTTTACTTATGCTAGCCAGGTGCTGACTAGCGTAGGCCTGGCACCGCATTATCTTGAATTAGAGTTGACCGAAACCGTGTTAATGAAGAATACCGAAGCCACCATGGCCATGCTGGAGCAATTAAAAGCGCTGGGAGTAAGAGTAGCCATAGATGACTTTGGCACAGGTTATTCCAGCTTGAGCTATTTAAAACAATTTCCCGTAGATACGCTCAAAATTGATCAATCGTTCGTTGCGGGCATAAAACCCGATGCTGATAATAATATTATCGTAGATGCAGTTATTGGATTAGGCAAAAACCTCAAACATACAGTGGTAGCAGAAGGGGTGGAAACCCGCGCTCAGTTAGACTTTTTAATTGCTCATCATTGTGCCGTAGCGCAAGGTTACTTTATTAACAAACCTATGCATGCTGCTAATTTTGATAGCTTTTTTGAAAACCGCGCTTAAGCTAACAATTAAATACCCTAACTTAAAACACTTTAATTCTATATAAGCCATTGATTTTATTTTAGTATCTGTGTCTTTTGACTTATCTTCTCTTGATCATTAAATGGTCGACTTCCCTCGCGGTATCGCCATACCCAGCTTGAGTAAGCAAAGCACTTTCAATATAGCGACTAATACGTTGCCGCAACTCCACTACTTTGTCATTGTCTACAAAAATCTGTGGGAATTTAAATCCTAGCCAAGCATACAAACTAAGGTTGCGTGATAACAGTTCAGCAGCTTCCAGATGCTTGGGGCTTTGAACTGCCAGCCAAGTGGGTGCTATGGGAAGATGCCGCATTTGTGAGGTGGCTACGCTTTTTAGGCATAGCAGGTAATAGTCTTTTTCAAACGCCACGTTTAACGAGATGGGCGCGCAAACAAAAATATACTTATCTTTGAGTGACATCGCCGGCGCAAAAGCATCTACTAACAAGGCCTGCGAGATTTGCGTGCCTAAGGATTCTGAAGTAAATAAGGCATGGTTAAACTGACTACGCTCTTGAATATAACTCAGTACTTCCGCAATCTTACGGGTATGCAGTTGCTGACTGGTTTTTTCCACATCGTTAAAGCTGAACCCGATAGGTAATTTGGTCAAATCAGAACGGTCGTCAGTGCTGAGCATGTGCTCAATATGAATGAGCTCGTCATCTTCCAGCACGTTGACATAGCCAGTGGGATAAATGCCAAACCTGCCAGCGCGCCCAGCAATCTGGCGGACTTCCGTTGCATTTAATAATCTTGAAGCCACGCCATCAAACTTATGTGTGGAGGAAAATATCACACGGCGTATGGTCAAGTTTAGGCCCATACCGATGGCGTCGGTAGCAACCAGAATATCTGCTTCGCCATTACAGAAGCGTTTGGATTCTGTTCGACGCACTTCGGGCTAAAGGGCGCCGTAAATGCTGGCCACGCTAAACCCCCATTGCCGAAAACGCGCTGATAAAGTCAGCACGTCTTTACGGCTAAAGGCGATAACAGCATCGCCTTTTTTTAGCTTGGATTTCAGTTTTTGTTTGCTATAACGCTTTCCACACAGGCTTTCATGTTCCACGATGAGCGGCGTGAGGCGTTCAGTGTGAGTGATATCGTAGGTTTCACCTAATGATTCTAGAGCTTTGATACATGGCTCTGTGACTGCATTCGCACCGCAGATATATACCTGACTGGCTGGTACGCCAATCAACGCTGCCGTCCAGGCAGAACCGCGGTCTGGGTCTTGCAGCATCTGTATCTCGTCAATCACGGCAACCGCGACTTGTTTTGCCGGATTCATCATTTCAATGGTAGAAGCGGTATGTTGTGCACCCGGCATTAGCACGCGTTCTTCACCAGTGATTAAATTGCAAGGCACGCCAGCCGCTACCAAGCGGTCGCGAATTTCCATGGCTAGCAATCGTAAAGGCGCCAGGTAAATGCCGGAGCTGGCTTTTTCCAGTGCTATTAAAGCATGGTAAGTTTTGCCGGAATTGGTCGGCCCCAGGTAAAAATGATGGTGACGTTGTAAACTGCGAGCCAGCGGAAATTGGTTTGAGTAAGCGCTGCTGTATTGGGCGTTGGATTGTTCGGAAGAGCCATTCTGCATAGCGTTGAATGTAACGCAAGATGGCAACATTGGCTATAAAATGTTGTGTATATTAGGTGTCATATTCTTAAAAAATAATTTGCTAAGTCAATAATTTTACTTAGTTAATAATTTACTTAGTCAATAATTTACTTAGTTAAAAGGATGCATATGAAAGCCATCGGTCTTACACATTATTTGCCCATTGAAGATCCCGCTTCGCTGATGGATTTCGAAATAGATATTCCGAAGCCAATAGGCCGAGATTTGCTGGTTAATATCCATGCGATTGCTGTGAACCCGATTGATACTAAGATTCGCAAACCGAAAGATAAGGTAGAGGATGTTCCCAAAGTTTTAGGGTGGGATGGCGCAGGTATTGTTATAGATGCAGGCTCTGAAGCCAGTTTGTTCAATGTCGGCGATAAGGTGTTTTACGCTGGGGAGCTAAATCGCAGCGGCACCAATGCCGAATACCAATTGGTAGATGAGCGCCTCGTGGGGCATATGCCCCAGACGCTGACCATGGAGCAGGGGGCTGCGCTACCGCTGACTTCAGTGACTGCGTGGGAATGTTTATTCGATAGATTGGGTATCGTTGAAGACCCCGCTAAGAACCTAGATAAAAGCATCTTGATTATTGGTGGTGCGGGCGGTGTTGGTTCTATTGCAATTCAACTGGCAAAAAAAATAGCTGGTTTGCAGGTTATTACCACTGCATCGAGGCCGGAAACCATACAGT
>JACDEP010000121.1 GCA_013816325.1 Methylotenera sp. | reverse complement strand
CATTTACATTGGGCGGTTGTGCCAGCATGACAGAAACGCAAAAAGGCACGGCTAAAGGCGCTGGTATTGGTGCTGGCGTAGGTGCAGTTGTAGGCGCTATTGCCGGTAAAGGCAAGGGTGCTGCTATTGGGGCGGCAGTGGGCGCGGGTGTAGGCGCCGTAGCCGGTAATGTATGGACTAAACGCCAAGAAGAGCAGAAACGCCAGATGGAAGAAGCAACCGCCGGTACCGGTGTCTCTGTGACCCAAACCCCAGACAACCGCCTGAAATTGGATATCCCTAGTGATATTTCATACGACGTGGGCCGTGCAGATATTAAGCCGAACTTTAGAAGTGTGCTTGATACATTTGCTGCCAGCTTAAACAGCAATACCGCAAGTAATGTAACAATCATTGGTCATACTGACAGCACCGGAAGCGATGCAGTCAATAACCCATTATCATTGAACCGCGCAGCGAGCGTCAGGGACTACATTGCTAACAGAGGTGTGGCTTCTAGCAGAATCGCTATTGAGGGTAAAGGTTCGCATGAGCCTTTAGTGGCCAATGACACTGTAGCCAATAAAGCAAAAAATCGCCGCGTAGAGATTTTTGTAGCTGAACCTGCTCCACCGCCTGCGCCAGCATCAACTAAACAGCCGACATAACGAATTAGCAGTTATTATAAAATATAAAAAATGGGAGAGTTAAATGAATAAATTGCTTAAAACACTTTTACTTGCCGTGATAATAGCAAGTTTGGGGACGGCTTGTAAAAAAGTAGAAGAAGCTTCTGCCGATAATGCAGCGGCGGCTAAAGCTGCTGCAATTGAATTCAAGGACAGAACTGTCGACGCAGCAAAAGATGCCGCTAATGCAACAGCAGAAGCTGCGAAAGAGACTGCGATAGAAACTGCTAAAGCCACGGATGAAGCAGCAGAAGAGTTTAAAAATGCTGCCAAAGAGAAGGTTCAAGATATAAAAGCAAAAGCTTCAGATTAATATTTACTTGATTGTTAGACTTGTATGAAAGCCGCTGTAACCAAGCGGCTTTTTATTGGTGCAAAATAATAAAAGTCGCTACCCGGTTGCGATGCCAGCCGCAACTAGCATGCGAGGCGGAAACGGATAACATTTAATTATTGATTTGTAAACAACGACTTAAATTTAATTGGTTTGCAATGTCATCTAAATTTAATTTGGATGTCTCAGATTTGTCACTGGCACGGCTTAAGCTTATCGCCAATGTAGTAAATGTTTTAAAGCGTAATAAAACTCTTGGTTTCTCGAGCCAGTTAAACAACTTTAGTTGAACTGCTATTAGCGAAGGGTTTATATGTATAGGACATTATTACATCCGAAATTGTTTATTTAGGAGATATAGCATGAAAAATCTATCCAAACGAACCTCGATATTAGCTAGCACCCTATTAGCTGTTACTGCTTTAACGGTAATCGCTAAAACTAGTCCGACTTTTGATATCCATACCAGTGTGGTGACCAAGGCTGCCGAAAGCCAAAAAGGCGTGATTATGGTACTGACCGAGCGTGGCGAAGTCGCAGCAGAAGCCGCATATATGCTCGCATCCCAAATCAAGCAAAACGAAGGCTATTTACCTTTACTAATGGTGGCAGATAAAGAAAAGGTATCAGGCTATATGAGCGCTCTCTCTTTGCCTGCAGCTTCATTACCAGCCATGATTTTCTTTGATAAATCCGGTAAAGAGCTAGCTCGCGTGGTGGCAACCCAGCGTACTGCCATTAAATGGGGTCCAAGTCATGATAATGTATCTGAGGGCAGTATGAGTAAGGCAGTAAATACGTATAGTAAATATGTATTGTAAGTGTACTAGAGCGACTTACTGTCTTGCCACTATCTTTATAAAAGCTCACTGGATAAAAGCTCACTGGTTGTTAGACAAGCCACAGTCATTTCCAGATATTTAAAAGGGTAGGAACATTGCAGTGGCCAGATTCTGCATCACCCTTGAAATAAATCGTTCTTTCTTCTCTGCTAACGCAATGGCATACAAATCTGTGCGGCCAATGATTTTGCCAAACTCACGTTCAAAAGACAGGTTCTTATCTTTTTCACTAATCTCGTTGGTAAGCAGGTAAAGCATGCCATTTTCATCCCGTGCATTCGACAGCTTCCAGGCTGCAATCTCAATATTCCGCGCTACGTTGTATAAGGATTGCGGGTCTATCCTATCAAAAAAGTAAAAGTCTGTTTTGTAACCATGCACCTTGTATAGCATGGTCTGGAGGCCAACGATAAAAGCGAGTACTCGGTCACCCGTATATTCGGGTTTGAAAGCTAGGAAAATCGCATCAGTGCCCTGCAGATTATTGAGCGCTTCAAACTGGTAATGGTGTTGCGTTTCGCCGTCAAAAACCCAGTTCACCATTTTCTGAGCATTATCCGTGGTGCTTTTCTGTAGTTCATGAGGGTTGCGCTTATAGAGTTTACCCATGAGTAAGCGCAGACTCTCTGTAGTTTCACGTAATTCCACATCAGCCATACGGTCAAAATCGCTTTTGCCTAACTGGTTGATTGTGCTGCGGTCTTGCTGCTCGGGGATGGGTCTGGTATTGTTAGAACTAGTATTGAGGGTAGTACAGGCGGATAATATAGCTAACAACAATAGACATGGAATGACATTAGCCACAGATTTCATATAGGGGAGTGCCTGTTAAAAAAGTACCACCTGTTTTTGTAAGATACGCGCTTTTGGGAACACTACACTAAATGTACTACCTTTGCCTAGTTCGCTGGTGATTTCCAGTCTGGCTTGATGGCGCGTCAAGATGTGTTTAACAATGGAAAGGCCAAGCCCAGTGCCGCCAGTTTCGCGGCTGCGGCCTCGATCTACTCGGTAAAAACGCTCAGTAAGCCTGTCAATATGCTGTTGTTCTATGCCGATGCCATCATCTTTAACGCTGAATATCGCATGGTCATCTCTTACTTTCCACGAAATTTGTATTTTTCCTTGAGGCGTGTAGCGTATGGCATTGCTAACCAAGTTACCCAGAGCGCTTTGCAGCTCTTCCAATGCACCAATTAAATCCAAGTTTGAATCCGCATCTACTGTGATTTGATGCTTACCTTGGCTTAAGGCATTGGCATCATTCAACAACATATTGAGCAACGCTGACATCTGGATTTCCGTATCTTCCGGCGGCTGTACATTGCTTTCAATGTGCGAAAGGGTCAGTAGGTCTTCAATCAACCGTCGCATCCGGTTGGTCTGATCCTGCATCATATTGAAATAGCCACGGGTACTATCAGGAATCGCGCCATCCATATCTAACAGCGTTTCTACAAAACCGCCTACCACAGTAAGCGGGGTACGCAGTTCATGCGATACATTGGCAATAAAGTCACGGCGCATTGCATCAATTTTTTCCAACTGGGTCACATCACGGCAAATCAGTAATTTTTGCTTGGTACCAAACGGAATAAGCTGGATTTCTAGGGTGATTTCGGCGTTGCGCCAAGATTTAAGTTTGATAGGTTCGGAGTAATCTTCTTCCTGCACATAGCTTACAAAATTTCCATGGCGCACCAAATAAGTAATAGGCTGATCCTGGTCTTTCTTCAGATCGAGCCCAAGTTTGGTTTCAGCCGGTGGGTTGCACCATTCAATTTCATTTTCTGCATTCAACACCACAACGCCGTCGGGCAGGGCGCTGGCAGCGTGGCGGAACCTGCCAAGGGCAGTGCTTAACTGGGTTTGGTTACGTGAATGTCGGCGGTGTTCCTGATATAAAGAAGCGAAAACATCTTCCCATATGCCCGCGCCATTTGGCATGTGATTCAGTGCAGGTTTCTGCAACCAGAGGTTTAGTCTATGCAGCCAATACAAATGGCTGAATAGATAAATAACCACTCCTGCTGCAAATATCATTAGGGCTATAGTGGCACTGGTGCTGGCCCAGGTAATGAGGCAAGTAATCGTTAGGGTTAGCCCAACCCAAAATGCGTTCCAGCGGATATCTTGCACTATATTGATCTCAAAAAAAAGCGCGTGACTTAATTATAAGCCACGCTTTAGTTGTTGTTGAATTTCAAGTCAAATTTTACTTGGAATAACCGGCTGAATTCTGCTGAGAGTAGCTTTATTAGCTAACTGAATGTCGCTTACTGCACGGAAAGACGGTAGCCAGCGCCGCGCACCGTTTGTATCAAGTCTTCATGGCCAGAAATAGAAAGCGCATTGCGTAAGCGGCGGATATGAACATCCACAGTACGGTCTTCCACAAATACACGGTCGCCCCATACCTTGTCCAATAACTGGCTACGGGTATGAACGCGCTCGGCATTGGTCAAAAAGAAATGTAGCAACCGAAATTCGGTAGGGCCTAAATCGATGGTTTTATTGTTGCCGGTCACGCGATGGGTTGTGGGGTCTAAGCGTAGACCGCTGACTTCAATCGGATCATCCGTCATTTGGGGGGCACGACGGCGTAACACAGCCTTGATACGTGCATTCAATTCACGTGGGCTGAATGGCTTGGTCACATAGTCATCGGCACCTACTTCTAAGCCACGTACTTTGTCGTACTCATCTCCACGTGCAGTGAGCATAATGATGGGTATCGCCTTAGTGAGGGCATCCGATTTAAGCTTACGTGCAAATTCCAGGCCATTGGTGCCTGGCAACATCCAATCTAATAGAATCAAATCAGGCATAGTTTCACGTAGCAGGTCTTGCGCATGTTCCACACTTAAAGCACGCATGGCATTGTGACCTGCTTGGGTAATATTGAGCGCTAGCAGTTCTTGAATCGCCGGTTCATCTTCAACCACTAATATATTTGCTGGCATGTTTTTTCCTTTTTAGAGTCAGGCTTTTAAATAATCAACCCTAAACAGTTTATGACTCTAATATGACACATTCATGACAAATATTAAACTTTGATTTTAAGTGAATAACATTGGTATGCTCATGAATGTAATAAGCCAATTGCCATTTTTTGTATTTTGTAACAATATGTAAAAAAATTACTTTTATTCTAAATAATTAAAATCAGGGGTGAATATGGCCAGCTATTTATCAAAAGAACACATTACCGCAAATCCTAATTTCAATCGCTGGCTGGTACCCCCGGCAGCATTGGCTGTACATCTTTCCATTGGTATGGCTTATGGTTTCAGTGTTTTCTGGAAACCGCTCGGCAATGCATTGATTGGTGCTGACGGTAAACCATTGGCAGCTTGCGCTGCTGGCGCAACAACTTTCGGCGATAAACTACAAGGAACCTTACGTGCACTTACTGCTACTGACTGTAATTGGACGCAGTTTGACCTTGGTTGGATGTACACACTATTCTTTGTTTTACTAGGATGTTCTGCGGCATTATGGGGAAGCTGGCTAGAGCGCTCAGGCCCACGCAAAGCTGGCTTGGTGTCAGCGCTTTGTTGGTGTGGTGGATTGCTAATTTCTGCATTTGGTATTTACAGTCATCAGTTATGGATGATGTGGCTGGGCAGTGGTGTTATTGGGGGTATTGGATTGGGTTTAGGTTATATTTCCCCCGTTTCTACATTGATTAAGTGGTTCCCCGATAAACGCGGCATGGCTACCGGCATGGCAATTATGGGCTTCGGTGGCGGAGCGATGATAGGTTCACCTCTAGCAACCAAGCTCATGGCGACATTTGCAGTGGAAATTAACGGTGTTAGCCATCCCGGAATCTGGCAGACATTTGTTGCTTTGGCTGTGATTTATGCAGTGTTCATGATTGGTGGATCATTAGGCTATCGCGTGCCACCCAACGGTTGGAAACCAGCAGGGTGGAATCCGTCGATTAGCAATGGCAACAGCATGATTGCAAGTAAGCATGTTCACCTCGCCAACGCCCATAAAACACCGCAATTTTGGCTCTTATGGCTAGTGCTTTGTATGAATGTGTCCGCTGGTATTGGCATCATTGGCGCTGCAGCTCCTATGTTGCAGGAAACTTTCGGCGGAGCCCTTATCGCTCAGCATGGTACGCCTGAATATAGTCTAGGTTTTGCTGATATCAAAAAAGATGAAGTATTGGTGGCGGCAGCCGCAGCCGTCGGTGCAGGCTTCGTTGGTTTGATTTCCTTGTTTAATATTTTTGGCCGCTTCTTCTGGGCTAGCGCATCAGATAAACTTGGCCGCCAGCGCACTTATACTATCTTCTTCGTGCTCGGTGCATTGTTGTATATCACTGCTTCACAAGCCGCTGGCATTAAGTCACTAGGTTTATTTGTAGCTTGTTTCTGCCTTATTGCGTCCATGTATGGTGGTGGGTTTGCCACTATACCGGCTTATCTGGCAGACCTGTTCGGTACACAGTTCGTAGGGGCGATTCATGGACGCTTACTTACAGCTTGGTCGACAGCAGGTATTGTAGGCCCGGGGATTGTTAATTATATGCACGATATTAGGCAGGAAACCAAAGTGCCCTTTGCCGATATCTATGCACCGATTTTTTATGTGCTAGCTGTGATGCTGGTCATTGGATTTATTGCAAATCTTATGGTGAAACCGGTTGCCGATAAATACTTTATGACCGAAGAAGAGCTGGCTATTGAAAAGAAACTAGCACATGAAAAATCTATCACGGCCATTGAAGTGACGGGTGTGGCTGAAAAAACGCCATTGCTTACCAGTTTGGCATGGTTAGCCGTAGGAATTCCTATTAGTAACGGTATATGGA
>JACDEP010000120.1 GCA_013816325.1 Methylotenera sp. | reverse complement strand
GTATATGGCATCGTTGGCCTCAAAACGCATGCCAAGATGTTATTGGTGATGCGCCGCGAAGGCCAGCAATTGAGATATTACGGACATGTCTCCACGGGAAATTACAACCCGAAAACCGCAAAACTTTACACCGATATCAGCATGTTGACTGCGGATCAAAATATCACCCGTGATATGGAGCATCTATTTAGGCACATTGCCAGCCAAGTCAAGCTGCCGCGTATGCAGCGTTTATTGGTAGCTCCTTTCTATTTGCACCGGCGTATGCTGGCTATGATTAAAACTACAGAGTTAGCTGCAAAAAGCGGCAAGCCTGCGCGTATTATCCTGAAGATGAACGCATTGACTGATGTAGCGCTTGTGCAGGCATTGGTTAAAGCTGGCCGTGCTGGTGTTGAGATAGACTTGATTCTGCGCGGGGCTTGTATACTACCGATAGGCGCGCCAGGACTCGATGGCAGGATACGTGTACGTTCTGTCATCGGTAGACTGTTGGAACATGCTAGGGTATTTTATTTCCAAATTAATAATGAGGAAAGCCTATGGCTTTCTAGTGCCGACTGGATGAACCGTAATATGATGCGGCGGGTAGAGATTGCATGGCCCATCATGGATGAAAAAAATCGGGCACGTATCCTGCACGAATGCTGCGAAATGTACCTGAAAGATAATAAAGACGCTTGGCTTATGAATGAGAACGGTAGCTATAGCCTCATTTCCAATACGATAGATACAGAGACTGAAAACGAGAGTCAAGTTGAGATATGCAGTGCGCAGCAGCTGTTGCTTAAAAAATATTCGGATTAACTTATTTTAAGCGGGCAATAATATGGCTAACTTGATTTTATGGCGACATGCCGAGGCTGAAGAGTTTAGTGCAAACGGCTTGGATGCTGACCGCTTATTAACAAAAAACGGTCGTAAAGATGCTACAAAAATGGCAGGGTGGTTGAATGAGTATTTGCCGGAGAATACTGAAATCCTATGCAGTCCCGCACGGCGATGCCAGGAAACGGCTACCGCTTTGAATGATTCCGCTAACAATAAAGGCAAGCATGAAATCAAGATTGCAAATTTTTTGAGTGCAGAAAGCTCTGTTGAGTTAATCGCAAAAAAATTGATCAATGAAGACAATAATCAAACTATCTTAGTAGTAGGACACCAGCCAAACTTGGGCTTACTGATTGCCAAACTGCTAGGCATGCAAGAAAGTGCAGTTGTTAAAAAAGGCGCAGTATGGTGGCTACGTCAAAGGCTAGTAAATGGAGTGCTGCAAACCTATTTGTTTACAGTACAGCACCCCGATTATTAACTTAAATTTAAATAACTATTTCTTTTTAGGTCTGCCTGTTTTAATGGCAGGTACTTTTGCCATAGCAGCTTTTAAAGCTGCGTCAGTCATAGCAGTAAGCTGCATAATGCCAGCACGTAATAGTTCACTTTTCTTTGAAGCCTGACCTAGTTTAATCAAACGCTCTTTCAATACATAAAGCTGCGCGTATTCTACTTTAGGCATGGTGAAGCTATCACGCTCCATTTTTAACTTCGGTGTTTTTTCTTTTACTGGTTTAGCAGCTTTAATAACTTTTTTTGCAGGAGCTGGTTTAGCCACTGATTTTGCTACAGGCTTTGCCGTTGCTGGTTTTACAGCTATCGCGAGTTTTGCTTTAACTACAGGTTTGACAGCGGCTTTAACGGCCGCGGTGCTTACCTTTGCAGGCTCTTTCTTTTTGGTAGCAGTATTTGCTACTACTGTACTTTTAGTTGTACTACTTGTTAACTCGACAGGTGTGCTGCCACTTAATGCTGCAGCTTGTAATGGATTAATTTTAGACATGATATCTCCCTAAATAAACAGTATAAATAGTTTATATTGTTTAATACAAAATGCAATGCGCATTCTGTGAATATTTTATGTGTTTATTGTGACAAAATTATGACTTCAAATGTCCAAGGCGTTTTCTGCCAGGCAATGATTTCTTCATCCAAAAGATAGTAGGATTGCGGGTATTTCTCCGGCCAGTTTTTAGGTAAGCTCAAACTAATCGTATTGCTAGATAAGTTTAATTGAATGCCGCGCAGGTTCGGCATCTGACGTGCATGGCATAAAATTACAGCCAAACGTAAACAAGTAAGTTGCATGATAAAAATTCGGTCTGAAAAGTCAGCAACCAGTCTCTTAAGTTTCGCTCTGTGGCCTAATATCAAAAGACTCAGGCAATGCAATTCACTTTGCGAAAAACCGGGTGGATCTGCATGTTCAAGGATATAGGCGCCGTGAAGATGGGCGTCAATGGGTGAAACAATGTTCCCGATTTCATACAATTGCGCGGCCCATTTCAGTTTACGTGCATGCACTTGCCGTTCACCCGCAGCAAAATTAGTCTCTTCGCCTATTTTTTCGAATAACTTGCTGGCGACCTCTGCCACGGTCTGTGCTTGTAATTCATCCACATCGAATTTCCTGGCGAGGCGGTTAACGGACAGGTTGCGCAAATCAACCATGTCGTTTTCCCTGGCCAGCATGTCATACAACAAGCCATGCCTTAATGCGCCTTTAGCAACATTTAGAGATTCAATGCCGAGGAAATCAAACACTGCTAACAGAATTGATAGCCCGCCCCCTATGACGGCTTTGCGGTCTTCTTTTAACCCTAATAAGCGCAGCTTGTCGATATGCCTAGCTTTCAATAACTCTTCACGCAGCCAAAGCAAGCCTTCCTTGGTAACGACCTCTACTGGTCGGCCATATTGCGATAATACTTCTGCGACTGCGCCGACAGTGCCTGATGCGCCATAAGCAACATCCCATTGCTTGCGGTTAAAATTAACGCCTAACGTTTCGAAAATGGATTCCGCAGCAATCTCTGCGCGGTCAAAGGCTTTTTCAGTAAACTCCCCTGTACCAAAATGCTTGAGTGACCATGCGACTGAACCTACATGCAAGGATGCAGTGTGATGTGATTCAAAGCCTTGACCTAAAATGAATTCAGTCGAACGACCGCCAATATCAATCACCAATCTGCGCTCATTGGATTGCGGCAAGAAGCGGCTCACGCCTTGATAGATCAAGCGTGCTTCTTCTACGCCTGAAATCACTTCAACCTCAAAGCCTAAAGCTTTTTTGGCTAACTTCAGAAATACATCGCGGTTATTTGCTTCACGCAGCGTTTGTGTGGCTACTGCACGCACATGCATGGTATCAAAACCTTGCAAACGCTCGCCGAACCTAGCAAGACATTTCAATCCGCGCTCTATTGACTCTGGGGTCAAATTGCGTTCTTCATCCAGATCACCGCCTTGCCTCACAGCTTCTTTGAGGTATTCGATTCTTTGGATATGCCCACTATCCAGTTGGCCAATTTCTAACCGAAAGCTATTGGAACCGAGGTCTACTGCAGCAAGCAGGGCTTTATCTACGGGGGTGCTGGTGTTATTGATGTTATTTTCCATAATGATAAGTATGCACTTTTTACTTTTATTTTTGCTCAAAACAATATTATTTTTTCTATTTTACTGCTTGGGCTTGAAACTTTGATGACAATGCCTAATTTACTTAGAAGATATTATAAATATATAGGAGGTCAACATGGCAAAACAAACTGGCGATAAAAACAAACAAGAAGCTGAAGACAAACATAGTCCGCAAACCATGGCATTCCAGGCAGAGGTGAAACAGCTTCTGCAACTCATGATTCACTCGCTTTACAGTAATAAAGAAATTGTATTGCGTGAGCTTATTTCTAACGCATCCGACGCGGCCGATAAACTGCGCTTTGAAGCGCTTGCGAACGGCGCGTTGTATGAAAATAATAGCGAACTGAAAATCCGCATTGCTTTTGATAAAGAAGCACGCACGGTGACTATTTCCGATAATGGTATTGGTATGAGCCGTGATGAAGTCATCAGCAACATCGGTACCATTGCTAAATCCGGCACCAAAGAATTTTTCAATGCTTTAACAGGTGATCAGGCCAAGGACGCTAACTTGATTGGCCAGTTCGGCGTTGGTTTCTATTCCTCATTTATTATTGCCGACAAGGTCACGTTAACAACCCGGCGTGCAGGCTTTAGCGAATCTGTTCGTTGGGAATCAACCGGTGAGGGTGACTTCACTTTAGAAGATGCTGAGAAAGCAAGCCGCGGTACTGAAGTGGTACTTCACTTACGCGAAGGCGAAGACGAATTTCTGAGTGACTGGAAACTCAAAACTATCATCCGCAAATACTCCGACCATATTACCTTGCCTATCGTCATGAAGAAAAGCGAGTGGAAAGATGGCGCGGAAGTACCCACTGATGAGGATGAAACCGTTAACCGCGCTTCTGCATTGTGGGCGCGCAGCAAAAACGATATTACCGAAGAGGAATATCAAGAGTTCTACAAGCATGTGTCGCATGACTTTGAAAACCCGTTGGCTTACACACACAGCCGCGTAGAAGGTAAACAAGAATATATTTCCTTGTTGTATATTCCCAGCAAGGCTCCGTTTGACCTATATGACCGCGAGCGCCGCCACGGCATTAAGCTCTATGTAAAACGTGTATTCATTATGGAGGATGCTGAAAAGCTCATGCCGCAATACTTGCGTTTTGTGCGGGGCGTGATCGATACGTCTGATTTGCCCTTGAACGTTTCGCGTGAAATCTTGCAGTCCAGCCGTGATGTGGATGCGATAAAAGCCGGTTCGGTGAAAAAAGTGCTAGGCCTTTTGGAAGATATGGCCGAGAACAAACCTGAAGATTACAAAAAATTCTGGGGTGAGTTTGGCCGCGTGCTTAAGGAAGGCCCAGGTGAAGACTTCGCTAATAAAGACAAGATTGCCAGTTTATTAAGGTTTGCTTCTACAAAAGCGGATACGGATGTACAAGAGGTTTCACTCAAAGACTACGTTTCCCGCATGCAAGCTGAGCAGGACGTGATTTATTACATTACGGCAGATAGTTTTGCAGCTGCACAGCATAGCCCGCATCTGGAAATCTTCCGTAAAAAAGGCATTGAAGTGTTATTGATGTCTGACCGTGTGGATGAATGGCTATTAGGGGGCTTGACTGAATTTGAAGGCAAGAAATTGCAATCTATTGCTAAGGGTGATTTGGATTTAGGTAAATTGGATTCTGAAACTGAAAAAGAGATTCAGAAGAAAATTGAAGAAGAAGCTAAATCATTGGTTGAGAAGATTAAAGCTGCCTTAGGCGAGCAAGTTAAGGATGTACGAGTTACGCATCGTTTGACAGATTCGCCAGCATGTTTGGTAAGTGATGCGCATGACTTATCCGGCAATTTGGCCCGTATTTTAAAAGCGGCCGGTCAAAATGCACCGGAAACCAAACCCATCTTGGAAATTAACCCTAACCATAAATTAGTAAAACGCTTAGAAAATGAAACTACTGACACGGTATTCAATGACCTGACGCACGTATTGTTCGATCAAGCATTACTGGCAGAGGGCGGTATGTTGGATGATCCTGCGAGTTTTGTTAAACGTATGAATAGCTTAATTAGCTAGCTTCGTTCTAAAAACCCGCCTACGAATTGTTTAGCGGGTTTATTCCAGGCCTTCCTCAAAGAATATTCTTGACAACTCAAATGAGAATCATTATCATTTGTAAATATTATTTGTTACGGGATTGCGGTCATGAGTAAACGACTAATGGTAAGCCAAACAAAATTGGCAGGTGATGCAGAATGCAAGGTGCTTTATAACAAGGCCAAAGATTTGGTTGAGCTGGAAGTAGGCGACACTTCGTTAAGGCTGGACGCTAGTAACTTTTTCATGATGAGTGAAATGATGCGCAAAGCCGCTGCAAAGATCATCATGCAAACTAAGCTGCATCATGCAATGAATTAATACTTATGGTAATAAATAAGACACATGAATAGTAATGAAAACAAATTTGAATTTAACAGAATTTAAGCCTTGCCTAACACAGGGTTTGAATGCCTGCGCAAATCCCAATTTGTGTTAGGTTGTTGTACCGCATGGCAACATGCATCTCCTTGCATTATTTTTATGACCGCGTTGAATTTATTCATATAAGCCGATCATTTTTTTTAAGCATATTGAATTTCGTAAGAAAAAATTCGCTTGGCTAAAAAATAAGTAATCTACCAACTGTCATAATCATGGCTTATTATTTGCTAGAATAGACATTAATCCTATTTCAGATTGCCGCCATGACAACCCCCGTAACTCCTAAGAAATCAGCACCAGAACCTAATGCAAAAAAGCTAGATCCCCAGTATAACGTGGGCAAGTTACCTAGCAAGCCGGAGGAAGCCAGGGCATCCGCAGCTAAGTTAAAAGAAATCACCATTATCCCTAAGCTGACGCCGATCCATCAGGCGCTGCAAAATCACCTGATCTTTTCCAGCTTCAAAACCAATATTGTTGCAACTCCTAGAGACTGGTATCACACCGCCAGTTATACCGTGCGTGACCATGTGGTCGAGCGGTGGGTAGCTACGGCTGAATCTTACTATCGCGATGACCCGAAACGTGTGTATTACTTATCCCTGGAGTTCTTGATCGGGCGCATGCTGACTAATGCTGCACTAAATTTGGGCATTCAAGAAGAACTTAAAGAAGAGATGGCAAGTTTAGGCCGCAACTTGGAGCACGCCGTTGAGATGGAAACAGACGCAGCTTTAGGTAATGGAGGCTTGGGGCGCTTAGCTGCGTGTTTTCTTGACTCTATGGCGACCATGGATATTCCGGCTGCGGGATATGGTATTCGTTATGAATACGGTATGTTCAGACAGTCTATAGAAAATAACCAGCAGGTAGAAAACCCGGATAACTG
>JACDEP010000119.1 GCA_013816325.1 Methylotenera sp. | reverse complement strand
GTTATAACTGCCTGCAGTAATAAATCCCGTGCAGGCCAATTAGGCACTTGGATTACCCCAGAAATCATAGATGCTTATTGTGCGATGTTTGATGCAGGCTATGCTATTTCGGCTGAAACCTGGCTCGATAACCAATTAGTTGGCGGCTGTTACGGCATTAAGCTTGGCAAGATGTTTTTCGGTGAAAGCATGTTTTACGATGTCACTGATGCTTCTAAGGTGGCATTCATTAGTCTGATGCAATCTTTAAAAGCAGATGGCTTTCAAATGGTGGATTGCCAAATGAAGACAGCACATCTTGCCAGCTTTGGAGCCAGTGAGATTTCTCGTGATTCATTCGCTAAAAAGCTTGCAGAATTGGTAAACTCTTAACATGGATTCAGGACTTTATTGATGAGTTTACCAAGCGACAAACCCCTGCGAAAACTGCAGTTTTATGTAACCACGAGGTACAACTGCGGTTACTTGCCTAACAAACTCGCACAAAGCTTGATCGCTTCACCCCAACACCTGATTGATGCCAACATCTACAGTGGCTTAATCCAACAAGGCTTTAGACGTAGTGGTAAATTTGCTTACAGGCCGCACTGCGAGAACTGCCGAGAATGCATTGCCGTAAGGATAATTTTAAAAGATTTTGTTCCCAATCGCAGCCAGAAGCGCGCCTACAAACAGCACCAGAATCTAACAGCGTTTGTGATGCCTGTGGCATTCCATGAAGAGCATTATGCCCTTTATGCTGCTTATCAAAATACACGGCATATGGATAATCAGCCTACCGACAAGACAGGTGCTGAGCAAGACGATGTAGAGCAGTATCGTAATTTCCTATGCCAAAGCAATGTAGAAAGCGTGCTTGTAGAATTCAGGGAAGACGATCAACTTAAAATGGTGAGTGTTATCGACATTGTGCGAGATGGCATATCAGCTGTATATACTTTTTACGACACTACCAATACCAAAGCCAGTTACGGTACTTATAATGTGCTTTGGCAAATTGAATGGGCAAAAGCTCTTAATCTGTCATATCTTTATCTAGGTTACTGGATAAAGGACAGCCAGAAAATGGCGTATAAACAGAATTTTAAACCGCTAGAAAAACTAATAGATGGTGAATGGATTTAACTCCAATATCAAATTGGCTAATACCAAGTAGTTTACTCCATTCATTATCTAACACATGCTCCATCATCCCTAATTTACTTCGCTGACGACCTAATAATTTAGGGAGCATATTAAGGTTTGGTGCGTTGTAACCTTGCATTAATTCATAGTGGCCGAAAGATAACGGTGTCCATTTCAATATATCAAAAATATGACTCGCGACTCGTACTAAATCTTAGGCACGCTGAATTGTAAAGCGAAACATCACTAGAGATATGGGAGCTTTTCCGCGGGGTCATTACAGAACGCAAGCTCGGAAATTCGATCCTACAGTTAATTTCTTACAGCGCTATCTTGCTGAAAACAAATTTAGCAATAACGAGCTAGAAGCGAAAAAACGTGTAGAAGCGATGTTGGAACTCATGCAGACGCTTTCAATCTGGGGAGACGAGATGATTAAACTTAAGCCGGAAACATTAACCAAAATAATGAAATACGGAGCAAAATTCAAATATTAATTAGAAGGGCAAGTTAAATGTACAAAGAAGAAAATATACAATCGGCAATAAAAGCAGGCATTTTATCTGAAGAAACTGCCGCAGCGTTGCGCAGCCATATAACAGAGTCTGAACCAAGTTTGGTAGACGAAGAACAATTTCGCTTAGTCACTGGATTTAATGACATTTTTGTCGTCATTGCCTGCTTATTATTGCTTACCTCCATAAACTGGGTAGTTGGAAATAGTGATCCTTGGCTAGGTTGTTTTGCCAGCGCAGCCACGGCGTGGGGATTAACAGAGTTCTTTGTACGAAAGCGCAGAATGGCGTTACCTGCAATTGTGTTATTACTGGCATTTGTAAGTTATATATTCTCTGGCAGCCTGATTATTGTAGCTACATTTATTACGGATGTAGCCACTTATAAAGCTTTTAACAGCCCTGTTAACTATATATTGCCCGCTTTTGTTGCTACATTCGCAGCCTATATGCATTGGAAACGGTTTAAGGTGCCAATTACAATAGCCGCCGGTACAGCAACGTTAGCAATGGGCCTTCTAGCACTCGTATTATTTAATCCTAGCACTAGGCCATTATTTTCGGTTGCATGTTTGGCCGCAGGTATTGCAGTCTTTATACTCGCAATGCGTTGGGATTCGCTTGATACTCGCCGTCAAACGAGAAAAGCTGATGTGGCTTTCTGGCTGCACTTATTGGCGTCTCCTCTTATCATCCATTCGATTTTCTCAATGCTAGGTGTATTAAATGGCAAAGTATATTTATACCAAGCAATTGCCGTATTTATGCTCTATATCTCCATTGGATTGGTTTCACTTCTGATAGACCGTCGAGCCATGATGGTTTCTGCATTAGGCTATGTGATTTATGTCTTCAGTTCGCTTATTAATGATGTCGGAAGTGTGAGTACTGGTTTTGGCATCACAAGTTTTTTTATTGGGTCGGCTTTATTATTACTATCGGCTTATTGGCACCCATGTCGGCGCTTAGTATTAAGCCTAGCCCCTGTTAATCTAAAAAAATATTTGCCTCAATAAAAGAAAAAATAATGAATATCACTTTCCCGCTCACTATTTATTACGATGCCTCATGCCCACACTGCGCCGCCGAAATGCATACGATTAAAGAAACTGATTTTGATAACAAGTTGATCCTGGTTGACTGCTCAAACGATACTTCAATGAACCGGCTTTTTGCCCGATTAACAAATTAGAGATGATGGAACGAATCCATGCACAGGATGCAATAGGTAATTGGATTAAAGGAGTTGATGTATTTGCAGTTGCATATAGCGCCGCTGACTTTAATAAACTCGGAAAATTTTGGGGAAGTTATACCATGCCTCCAATACTGACTCGCATATATCCCCTCATTGCAGACAATCGTCATTGGCTGTCAAAAACACCTTTGCCTTATGTATTCAATAAAATATTGCGTATGTGCGCGCCTAGCTCAAGCGCGTTCAATTAAATAGCCAAAGTTGAAAGTCAAAAATGCTACAATTTGACTTTTTCTATCTCTAACTATTTCTTTTGAAAAAAGCTGTTTTAAATAAACTAGTAATATTTGGTGTGGGCTTAATTGGCGGCTCAGTTGCACTTGCCTTAAAAAAGGCAGCGAATAGTCCGCGGATTATTGGCATAGGCCGGAATGCAGACGCCTTAAAAACTGCGCTAGAATTAGGTGTAATCGATGGCGCCAGTAACAATGTGGCAGAAGCGATTCATGATGCTGACTTGATATTAATTGCCACGCCAGTAGCACAAACCGCAGCCATATTAGCTGCAATCAAACCGCATCTAGGACCGAATACAGTCATTACCGATGCAGGTAGCACTAAGAGCGATGTGTTAGCTTATGCACAGAATGTTTTAGGTGAAAAAAGTAATCAGTTCGTCGGTGGCCACCCAATTGCCGGTGCTGAGAAAAGCGGCGTAACTGCTGCAATGGCAGACCTCTATATCAATAAAAATGTAGTGCTAACGCCAAGTGCAGACAGTTCACCTCATGCGATCTTACTCACGAAAGAACTTTGGCAAGCATGCGGTGCTAATGTGAGCGAAATGTCTGCCACAACGCACGACAGCATCTTTGCCGCGGTAAGTCATTTGCCGCATCTGCTCGCTTTTGCTTTGGTAGATGACATTGCCTCGCGTCCGAATGCCGCACAACTATTTGGTTTTGCCGCAAGTGGATTCCGTGATTTCACTCGCATTGCAGGCAGTAGCCCAGAGATGTGGCGCGATATCAGCTTAGCAAATAAGCACGCCCTGCTTAATGAATTAAACGCTTACGAAGCTGAGCTTTTGACTTTAAAAACGATGCTTAAAAATGATGATTCAGCAGGTTTGCAAGCGCTGTTCGAGCGTGCCAGCGTTGCCCGCAACGCATGGGCACATGGCCAAAATAACTTTTAACAGCAACCAGAACAAACGCAAAATACCGAGAAATATAGACTGAACAGATTCATGGAACAATTATCTTTACCCGCCGTCAGCCGTGCTGAAGGCCAAATCACCCTGCCCGGCTCAAAAAGCATTTCCAATCGTACGTTGCTACTTGCAGCACTGGCAAACGGCACCACAGAAATTCGCGACTTATTGGCTTCGGATGACACAGCGCGCATGCTGGAAGCACTTGAGACATTAGGTGTAAAACTTGAGAATTTTGCCGAAAACGCTTGGCGTGTAACTGGTTGCAGCGGCAACTTTCTTAACAAAAATGCAGAGCTGTTCTTAGGCAATGCCGGGACAGCATTCAGGCCGCTTACTGCTGCATTGGCGTTATCAAATGGCAGCTATCAACTCTCTGGCGTGCCGCGCATGCACGAACGGCCAATTGGTGACTTAGTAGATGCATTACGCCAGGCTGGCGCTGATATTGAGTACTTGGCAAATGATGGTTTTCCGCCTTTGCAAATAAGCCCTGCGATGCTTGATTTATCTTATCCCATCAAGATTCGCGGTGATGTTTCAAGCCAGTTTTTAACAGCTCTATTGATGGCCTTGCCACTCACAGGTCAGACTGCAACTATCGAAGTAGTGGGTGAATTGATTTCTAAGCCTTACATTGAAATCACTTTAAACCTAATGGCGAAATTTGGGGTATCAGTGCAGCGCGATGGTTGGCAGCGTTTTACTATTCCGGCGAACAGTAATTATCAAAGCCCTGATCGATATTTTGTTGAAGGCGATGCTTCATCAGCCTCTTATTTCCTAGCTGCAGGTGCTATTGGCGGCGGTCCCGTACGTGTAACAGGTATAAGTAAAGATAGTATTCAAGGCGATGTAAAGTTTACTGAGGCCTTGGATCCAGACAAATCAGAAGCCTTGTTCAGAACTGAAGCCTTAAGCTATATGGGTGCAAATATCAGCTGGGGAAATAATTATATTGAGTCGAGAGCCTCAAGTGATGGAAAACTTATGGCAGTAAATTTGGATTGCAACCACATACCAGATGCAGCCATGACTCTAGCCGTACTAGCTTTATTTGCCGAAGGTACAACTACGCTCAAAAATATCGCGAGTTGGCGTGTTAAAGAAACTGACCGTATTTCTGCCATGGCGACGGAACTCCGTAAAGTAGGCGCGATTGTTGAAGAAGGTGCTGATTACATCAAAATCACGCCCCCGACTCAGCTCACGCCAAATGCCGTGATTGATACCTATGACGATCACCGTATGGCTATGTGCTTCTCCTTGGTTTCATTGGGCGGCGTGCCGATTACCATCAACGACCCGAATTGCGTAGCGAAAACATTCCCCAATTATTTCGCTGAGTTCGCAAAGATTTGTCATGCTTGATGCAATTCCAGTCATCGCCATCGACGGCCCTTCTGCTTCCGGAAAAGGTACCGTTGCACAATTTGTAGCCGAAAGACTAGGATTCCATTACTTAGATTCTGGTGCGCTTTATCGTATTGTTGCTTGGGCAACACACAAAAAAAATATCGATTGGAGCAACGCTACTGCGGTTGCTGAATGTGCCAAAACTTTAGTTATTCGCTTCAGTAACAATCAAGTTTTCTTGAACAATCAAGACGTTACAGCAGATATCCGCACAGAAAAAATGGGCAAAGGCGCTTCTGAAGTAGCAGTACATGCGCCTCTAAGAGCAGCCCTGCATGATTTGCAACATAGTTTTCATAAATTTCCTGGTTTGGTCGCGGATGGCCGCGACATGGGTACAGTAGTATTTCCTAACGCGCAACTTAAGATATTTCTTACAGCCTCAGCAGAAGTGCGTGCTAAGCGACGTTATGACCAGTTAGTAGGCAAAAATGAGTCGGCAAACTATGAAAAAATCTTGCTAGATTTACAAGAACGAGACGCACGGGATAAAAGTCGGACAAGTGCGCCATTGATAATGGCCGATGATGCAATTCTTTTAGAGGCTGATAATTTGACTATCCCCCAGGAAATTGATCTGATTTTGAAAAAATATCAAGGCAAAATGTGTAAATAGTCTTTTATTTTTCAATGTTTTAGTTATAATTCTATTCTTTTGCACTACCGCATTATTTTTACGTCTGCGCATCCCAAAAATTCGCAGGTTTTTTTAACCACCCCACTGCTAGGTGGGATTATTTTTTAGGTAATTTTATTTAATGGCTTCTACTTCTAAATCTACTGCTTCACCAATGGAATCGTTTGCTGCGCTTTTTGAAGAAAGTTTAGCGCTTCAAGAAATGCGTTCTGGAGAAGTGATCACTGCTGAAGTGATCTCAGTTGACAGCGACCACGTAATTGTAAACGCTGGCCTCAAATCTGAAAGCGTCATCAACGCTTCTGAATTCCACAACGCTCAAGGCGAACTTGAAGTTCAAGTGGGCGACTTTGTTAAAGTATTGATTGAAAAGTTAGAAGATGGCTTTGGCTCAACATTACTTTCACGCGAAAAAGCAAAACGCATGGAAACATGGTTGGATCTTGAAGATGCGATGAACGAAGGCCGCATCATCAAAGGTTTCATCAGCGGTAAAGTCAAAGGTGGTTTACGCGTTTCTGTAAACGGCATCATGGCATTCTTGCCGGGTTCATTGGTGGATGTGCGTCCTGTAAAAGACACCACACCATTCGAAAACAAAGAATGTGACCTAAAAGTAATCAAAATCGATCGTAAACGTAACAACATCGTCGTTTCACGCCGTGCTGTCATGGAAGTTAGCATGGGTGCAGACCGCGA
>JACDEP010000009.1:16854-25443 GCA_013816325.1 Methylotenera sp. | reverse complement strand
GTTATCGATTCACTGCGCTTAGAAACCGAGGTGATCTGAATGTTAGCTAGCTCTTCAAAACTAAGCTCCACTAATTCTTTTGAGTGTGCGCTACCTGCCTGAAATAACAAGGTGGCAAGAATCGCTTTGACCAATGGCGATTTAAGACCTAATAAAGCCTTTCTTCTGCACGATATGGATAACAACATTTCTCCCCCGGTGCCGTGCATACGAATCCCCATTTTGAATATCACTTTCTTGGTGGTATTTGGTTAAATTTTTTAATTACTTTGTAAACAGTGGTTTAATCATTCAAAAAAAATTTTATTGAATTATAAAACGGCTAATATAAATGCGTCCAAGCTTTTATAAAACAAATTCTATGGGTGGAATCTATGCTCAATGTTTAGATTAATGTAAAGTTCAATTATATTTACCCTTCTTTTAGATTGTGATATTAACTTGGCAGCCACAGAAATTTCTAAACTTAATTTGAAAAACATCATGGACCAAGAGCACGTTGATCTGACTTCTGAAGATACCTTTCTAATAAGCGCCATTCACCAAGAAGTTTTTAGCAGAATTTTTCCAGCCATCAGGCATGATTTAGTCGGTTATATATCCGCAAGTCTAATGCGCGTTTCGATTATGGATAGATATCTCCACAGGCCAGAGACGGAGCCAGAACAGCTTAGTTTAGAGCTTAAAAAAATAGAAACCCATTTAAAAGAAGCTATTCGAGGCATTAGAGGAATGCAATATTGGGATTTTGAAGCAAAACATCATGATTCCCCAAGTAACATTATAAAAAAGAGCGTTCATTTGATGGCCACTCAATTAGCGATGACGGGCATTCAACTTGCGATTTTTCCATCAGAAGCAGAAGATTTAAAGGAAATTGAAACTAAACCACTTTTATATACGTTGTTGTGTGTGTTTAGTTATATTGAGGATAGTAATTTCGATATTAATCATTTGAATATTCGCCAAAAGGCAGATTCAATATTAGTTACATTCGAAGCCTTACCCTCATATGGTTTAGCTACTGTTAAGAAGAATAGAAATTTGATTATTAACCAAGAATTTGCAATCAAGTTTGCTAAATATCATGGTATCAATATGGCTATCCATGCGAGTGAAATTACGCTTAAACGAAAGTAAGTTTAAAGAATCTTATCTACCCACTAATCAATACAATCTTGGTAATTCTTCCCAGCTGCTGGTGTAGTTGGGGCTTTTAAAATTACGGCGCATTTTCCAATCCTGAGTTAATCCTTCCCCACCTAATTTTATAGTGCCTTTTGAATACTTTTTATTAAGAGCATCCATGGTCTGCATGAGCTTGGTTTTCTTGACGTGATTAGCGTTGTAATCAAATAGGTCACCTTGCTGACCCGCTTTTGGCACTAAATCCATCAGCATGACGCCAGCTTTTTGATAATAAATATTCGGCTTATAAATACGTTTTAATAGCCACTGAGCAGCTTGGTTAATCTGCATTGTATTGTCAGTCGGTGAGGGGAGCCCAATCGTAAGGCACCCCCCATAAAATGGTGCTTTATCAAATGGACTATTTTGAGCAAACACATATATGGCATTCGCATAAAGACCTTTGGAACGCATTCTTTGACTAGCTAAACTGGCATGGTATGAAATTGCTTGCTGGAGTTCTTGCAACTCGCTTATGCGAGCACCAAATGACCGTGAGGACATTACTTGTTTAGCTTCCGGCAGACGATCTTCCATATCCATAATGACTTCGCCATTTAATTCACGGACAGTCGTTTCCAGCACTATGCCAAATTCATCTTGTATTCTCTTCGTATCGGCCTGCTTTAAACGCAATATGTTGTGAACGCCTAAAGCATTAAGTTTAAGTTCGAGACGACTGCCCACTCCCCATACTTTCGATATAGGTAGGCTTTCCATGATGTCATCTAATTCCTTAATCTCCATCGTTGTGAGATCACAGATACCATTAAATCGATTTTGTTTTTTAGCTATATGATTTGCGAGCTTCGACAATGTCTTGGTATGGCCAAACCCTACACAAATAGGTAACCCAGTCCATTGCTTAACCGTTTTTTTTATCTCATGTCCATATTCGGTGAAATTGCGTTTAATCCCAGTCATTTCCAGAAAAGATTCATCAATTGAATAGACTTCCTGTCGGAATGTAAATTGGCTTAAAGTCTGCATCAAACGGTTACTCATATTGCCATAAAGCTCGTAGTTACTGCTGAAACAGATTACACCTAAACGTTCTGCATCTTTCTGTAGTTCATGCCATGGACGGCACATATAGATTTCTAGTATTTCTTTCGCTTCTTTGCTTTGAGCAATGACACATCCATCATTGTTGGATAGCACAACGATTGGTTTGCCTTCGAGGTCTGGTCGGAAAACTTTTTCACAACTGGCATAGAAGCTATTGGCGTCGCATAATGCAAATACTCTTTTAATATTTGTTGACGCCATATTTCATGACTCCCCAAATGGTGAGAACGTCATCTTCTTTGAATATAATCGACCGATGTTTTTTGCGATCCGGATTTGCAGAGCGAAGCTTTACAATTTTTCCTATTTTGTAAAATTGTTTTACGATGTATTTATCGCCATACCACACCACTACAAGGCTACGCTGTTTTACATCTGCATATTTATCGACAATTGCTACAGTACCGGGATAGATTCCCTCTAGAATCATCGATTCCCCATCCATTACCATCAAAAAAGTAGAGGGTGGATTGGTAACAAATCTATGGTTTAAATCAACTCTCCCCCCCAAGATGCCACTATCATCATCCACGTAATCTTGAGCAGCCGAAGCCCATCTCGATTGGGCAGCCGAAACCTTACCTGCGTACATAGGTAGCGTGAGTGGAGGAGGAGTGAGGCTCACTGACATCGCACCTTCAGGTAAATCAGGGTTCACAACAATAGGCATAGTGCTTACAAAATATTTGACTAGATAAGACTTTAGATAAGATAATCATTTTAATTCGGACGGACGTCCGTCCGCTGAGAAATATTATACATAGAAATTGGATAAATAAAGATGGCTAATTTTGATTTCGAACGCGAAAAGAACTTGGAACGATTAGGTAAACTGCAGGATTATTTCGCTGAATATCAATCCATACCTAGCTATAGATATATGCAGGATCTATTAGGAATAAGATCAAAAGAGGCGATTGGAAAGTTTATTTCGTTATTAAAAGAAGAAGGTTTTCTAAATCAAGCACCAGATAAAAAATTAATACCAGCGGAAAGATTTTTTGAACGCAGTCTATCGAACAATAGTGTGCAAGCTGGCCAATTTACGCAAATATATAGTGAAGGTGGGGAATTCATTAGCATCGATAGAATTTTGATTACTAAACCTTCAATTACTGAAATCGTTCCTGTCCACGGGAATTCAATGAAAGATAAAGGATTATTGGATGGTGATAAAGCTGTTGTCCAAAAAAGGAAATACGCAGAAATCAATGAGATCGTTGTGGCTATCATTAGAGATGAGCAAACGATCAAAACATTGGGACGGGAAAATGGAAAGCCTATATTAATCCCTGCAAATAAAAACTTCGAGATTATCCGCCCCCAGGAAAAGGATTTCTTTATTTATGGAGTGGTCACAGGGTCGTATAGAGTGTATTGAAGTTGTCGCATGACTTACCTTGGCATGATGGCAACAAAGCAACAAGCAATACAACGAATAGTTAGACCTTTAGGACGCAAAGAATGGTGTTAGACGGAAGCTCACATTTCGCACCTGATCTTGAGCTACACCGAGATTCGTCCGGGCTATTAATTAAAAAGCCCATATCTATGTAAGCTTTCTAAATACTGGGGGGGCAGAATCGAACTATCGACACGCGGATTTCAACGACTTAACCCTACGTACCCGTAAGTAAATGATTCTTGAGACGTCATTAAATTGCGTGCGATGGCGCACATACATGGATGTATCAATTCATTAATCTAATTATGTTCATCTGATGCTTCGAACCTCTCAATCGAATTAGTCATTATTTTTTCCATTTTTCAAACAGGTTAATTGCTGCGGCGCTTATAGCAACCCTGGCTATAAAGGCGTTTATGAATCCTCTACTCCGCTATGCGCTTGGTCATCGGCACCCATCTCCACCGTGGGATGACTCGATTCCTATACGAGAAGAACTATTTGGTATCGAAAGATTAGAGCAACACGCTCAAAGTTTGGCACTTGCGCAAGTGGTGACGCTGAAACCAATTGTTGTGATGTCATTACAAATACGACTAAACGACAATGCCAATGTTTTGCTGGCGGCCTATCATGCAGGGGCTGCTGAACTAGAGCATGGCAGGCCCGTAGTGCATGCAGCGGAATGGTTGCTCGATAATTACCATTTGGTTGAAGAGCAGATACGCGAAATACGCGAAGATTTACCCCCCGGTTATTATCGCCAACTTCCAAAACTGGCTAGCGGACCATTTGCTGGCTACCCGAGAGTATTTGGACTAGCTTGGGCTTTTGTTGCCCACACTGATAGCCATTTTGATCCTGACACATTGCGCCGCTTTATTGCTGCCTATCAGACTATCCAACCTCTTACGATAGGTGAATTGTGGGCGATTGCCATCACGTTACGGATCGTCCTGATTGAGAATTTGCGACGACTTGCTGATCAAATCACTTTAGGAAGAGCCCAGCGGGCAGAAGCTGAAACGTTTGCAGCTTCACTTTTAGAGTCGGGCCATCCACGCGCAGCATTCGATATAGACATCGCTACCAGATCGTCAGGATATTTATCTGAATTGTTTGTGGCACATTTAGCCAAGCTCTTGCGGGATAAGGACCCTAGAACGATGCCTGCCCTGGCATGGCTGGAAGAGCGGCTGAGGCTACAAGGGGTCACTGTGGATGAAATGGTGCAGAATTCGCAACAGCATCAGGGAGCCTCTAACGTAAGTATCCGAAACGTCATTAAGAGCATGCGTTTGATATCTGACATCGATTGGGCTGAGCTTTTTGAAAGTGTCAGTCTCATCGATAAAACACTAAGTGCAGCTAGCCAGTATGGTGATATGGATTTTCCCACACGCAATTTATACCGGAGTGCGATTGAGCAACTTGCCCGGGGTTCCATACTCCCAGAGCTAGAGATTGCAAGTATGGTATTAGAAACATCAATACTGACTAGCGCTAAAGCCATTACTCCGGCAGAGAAAGAACGATTCAGCGATCCTGGCTATCACCTGATAGCAGAGGGTCGGTCTGCTTTTGAAAAGCTTATTAAGTTTCGTCCAACCCCCAGGCTATGGATAAGTCGTTTCCATATGCGTTTGGGCATAGGCGGTTATGTCGGCGCCATCTTGTTGGTCACTACACTGCTACTTGGCCTAGGGTTCGAGTTGCTGGATATAAAAGATTTGGAGATTCACTGGTACTTCATTTCTTTTCTGGTCGGCTTTATCCCTGCAAGCCAACTGGCAATCGCGCTTGTAGATCGCGCCATTACCTGGGGTTTCCCAGCGACGCCTTTAGCTGGTCTGGAGCTGGCTGCTGGGATCCCAAAAACGTTAAAAACTCTTGTTGCAGTACCCACAATTCTCACCACTGAGGCTGAGCTACTGGAGAACATAGAACGGTTGGAGGTTCACTACTTATCGGGTGCAAGCGGTCATATCTATTTCGCGCTATTGGCCGATGGTGCGGATGCTGATGAAGAGCATACAGCGCGTGATACGCAATTGCTCAACATCGCTTTTGATGCCATTGCAAAACTCAATATCAAATACCAGTCAGACCCCATCCCGGACTCTATGGATGGCAAGTTGCATGATCGATTTCTTTTTTTACATCGTCGGCGTGTATTTAATGCGGGTGAAGGGAAATGGATAGGATGGGAACGCAAACGAGGCAAGTTACATGAACTTAATCGTTTATTGCGTGGAGCTAGCGACACCACTTTTTCTCCAATTGCAGACAATTTACGGGAGACACATTTAACCCATCTGAACGAAAATCGGGCGGATTTAAACCAGGTGCCAATGGGCATTCGTTATGTCATCACCCTAGACGCTGATACCCGTCTGCCCAGAGACGCTGCAACCAAGCTGATCGGAAAGATGGCTCACCCCCTAAACCAGCCCACCTTTTGTGAACGTGAAAAGCGCATCATAAGGGGCTACGGAATACTTCAACCACGGGTGACGCCTTCGTTACCAATCGGGCGGGAAGGTTCGTTTTATCAAAGCGTATTCTCTGCTCCTGGTGGGATGGATCCTTATGCCGCAGCGATTTCCGATGTCTATCAGGATTTGTTTGGGGAAGGCTCGTACACTGGGAAGGGCATTTACGATGTCGATGCTTTTGAAGCCGCCTTAGCTGGACGTATCCCTGAAAATACCATGCTCAGCCATGACTTGTTCGAAGGCGTTTTTGTCCGTGCTGGTTTGGCATCAGACATTGAAGTCGTTGAGGAATCACCATCCCGCTATGATGTCGCAGTGAAGCGCGAGCATCGATGGGCCAGAGGTGACTGGCAATTGCTGCCGTGGATCTTTAGTAAAGGAATACAGTCAATCCCGCTGGTAGGCCAATGGAAAATGATCGATAACTTACGTCGATCACTGGTGGCTCCATTTAATCTCTTAGTGCTGGTCTTGTGCTGGCAGCTACCGACGCAGGCCGCCATCCATGCAACACTATTAGTCATTTTCTTTATGGTAGCTCCCGCTTTCCTTCCTGCCGTCTGGTCTTTGCTGCCACGTCGCTCCGGCTTTAGGCTCAGCAACCACTTTTCTACCTTGGCATCTATTCTTCGGCAGGCATCATACCAAAGCTTCCTGACCCTCTCTCTCCTGCCTGACCAGGCTACGCGCATGGCGGATGCCATTCTACGGACTTGGTGGCGATTGTTAGTTACCCGTCGTCATTTATTGGAATGGACAACTGCAGCAAAGACCAAAGACAGACCTCGTCTAAGCCTTTATGGTTTTTACCAGGAAATGGCTGGTAGCAGCACATTAACTCTGTTAATCACAGGAGCATTATTAGTTTTCAAACCTGCTTCATGGCCTGTTGTCCTGCCATTCGCATGGCTATGGCTGGCAGCTCCTGCTATCGCATACTGCATCAGCCGCTCGCCGGCATCGGCCAGCCATTTTGTAGTGTCAGCGAAAGATGCGCGTTACTTGCGATTTATAGCGCGTAGAACCTGGCGTTATTTTGAAACATTTGTTACTCCTTTCGACAATATGTTGCCACCAGACAATTTTCAGGAAGCACCAAAATCGGCGATTGCGCACAGAACTTCACCGACCAATATCGGGCTTTATCTACTTTCCACTATAGCCGCTCGAGATTTTGGCTGGGTTGGAACTGGAGAGGCTATTAAGCGACTGGAACAGACATTCACAACCATGCACAAGCTGGAACGATTCAAAGGTCATTTTTTTAATTGGTACGATACCAAGGATCTACGTACGCTGGATCCACCTTATGTTTCCGCAGTAGATAGCGGCAATCTTGCCGGTCACCTGATAGTTATCGCCAACGCCTGCGATGAATGGGTAAGTGACCTTGTTGGGGCTAACATCAACAGGGGAACCCACGACACCTTTATGCTCGCCCGCGAGGCTATTGAGGCTTTGCCTGCTTTCAACGCCCAAAAAATACAGCAATTAGTCCCGATTTTTGATGAAATTGAAATCCAACTACATGAAGTTCAAGCTGCTGAAGTGCTTTTTCCAAGCTTAAAGGATCTTACAATAAAAGCTGTGGAAGCCAGCCATGATTTAATTCCAGCCCCGGGACAAATTTTGGGCATCGATTATGAGAAATCCAAAGAGGTCATCTTCTGGGTAGAAGCGCTCGCAAGGACAGTTGAATCGCATTGCGAAGATTGTGTAAGGTCCATCGATTCGCAACATGTTGTCATTAGTCAATTGAAAAACCTCGCTGCGACGGCCCGCAACATGGCATTAGCCATGGATTTTGCCTTTCTTCTTGACCCCGACCGTAAATTACTCTCAATTGGTTATGATTTTGCTAATAATCGTCTTGACCCAAGTTGCTATGATTTACTTGCATCTGAAGCGCGCCTTGCCAGCTTATTCGCAATAGCTAAAGGAGATGTCCCTACAAAACATTGGTTTCGTTTAGGAAGAACGGCAACGCCTTTGGGTAAAGGATCGGCCCTCATTTCATGGTCTGGATCCATGTTCGAATACCTGATGCCTTCGTTAGTGATGCGTGCGCCCGTTGGTAGCTTGCTGGAACAGACCAACAGGCTCATTGTGGCACGCCAGGAAGCTTATGGATTGTCATTGGGAATTCCTTGGGGTGTTTCAGAATCTGCCTATAACGCACGAGATATAGAGTTCACTTATCAGTATTCCAACTTTGGTGTTCCTGGTCTTGGCTTGAAGCGAGGACTTTCTGAAAATATCGTCATTTCACCTTATGCCACAGGCCTGGCCACCATGATCGATCCTGGGGCAGCACAAAAGAATTATGAACTGCTAGCCAGCATGGGGGCTGTAGGTGAATATGGGTTTTATGAAGCTTTGGATTTTACCAAATCAAGAGTACCTGAAAATGAGAAGGTTGCGATCGTGCAGAGC
>JACDEP010000009.1:9699-16844 GCA_013816325.1 Methylotenera sp. | reverse complement strand
GGGCATATCTGAATCCGGTTTCAACGCGCGCGACCTCGAGATGACCTATCAGTATTCCAATTTCGGCGTGCCAGGGCTCGGCCTTAAGCGCGGGCTCGGCGAGAACAAGGTCATTGCCCCTTATGCCACCGGCCTCGCCGCGATGATTGATCCGCAGGCGGCGCTCAAAAATTTCGCTCAGCTCGCCGACGCCGGCGGCCGCGGCCGCTACGGCTTCTACGAGGCCCTCGACTTCACGCCCAGCCGTCACCCGGACGGCGAGGCCTGCGCCGTCGTTCGCAGCTTCATGGCGCATCACCAGGGAATGACGATTGTCGCTATCGCAAATACTTTGCAGCACGGTCTAATGCGTAGCCGTTTTCATCGAGAGCCCATGATTCAGGCTTGTGAATTGTTGTTGCAGGAACGCATGCCTAGAGATATCGGTATCGCCCATCCGCGGGCAGAAGAAGTGAAAATTTCAGCTTCAGAAGTCAGCGATGTTACCCCGACGGTACGAAGATTCCTCATACCAGTCATTGGAGCCCCAATCACTCATGTGCTTTCGAATGGCCGCTATGCTGTTTTGCTTACGGATAAGGGGGCGGGGTACAGCAATTGGCTCAACGTTGCCGTCACACGGTGGCGTGAGGATGCAACACAGGACGATAGTGGGTATTTTATATTTTTGAGAGATATTCAGAATGGGGCAATCTGGACCGCTGGCTCCCAGGTTTTAAGAGAAAAGCAAAATTATTCCAAAGTAAGCACTGAAGTGAATTTCAGCGAGGATCATGCAGAATTTATTCGCCATGATGGCTCGTTGATGACACGTATGGATGTTCTGGTGTCAGGCGAGGATGACGGGGAGGTTCGCCTTATATCGTTAACAAATGGTGGCAGCCGATCCCGTGAAATAGAAGTCACCACTTATTCTGAAATTGTATTGACGACAGTTGCAGCAGATAGAGCGCACCCTGCCTTTGCCAAAATGTTCGTAGTGACTGAGCATCTTCCAGAGTATGGTGCGCTGATAGCCACACGCAGGCCACGCTCTAATGATGAGGCACAAGTTTGGGCTGCACATTTCGCAGTGATTGAAGGCGACCTTATTGCGGAACCACAATATGAATCAGACCGAAACAAATTCATAAGCCGTGGTAATACCATCATGAAAGCTTCAGCCATTTTGGATGAAAGGAAACTTTCTAACACGGTTGGAACGGTCCTAGATCCCATTTTTGCGCTGAGATATCGCTTGCTTATACCAGCAGGAAAAGTAGCTCGGCTGGCATTTTGGACGGTTGTAGCTTCATCGCGATCAGAACTTCTGGATATTATCGATAGGCATCAGGATCGTAGCGCATTTGATCGTGCCAGAACGCTTGCATGGACTCAAGCTCAGGTGCAGTTACGTTATCTGGATGTCACTGCAGAAGAAGCAGCGCATTTTCAGCACCTTGTCGCACCCTTACTATATTCAGACCATCGTTTCAGAGTGCCTCGGGAAGCTATTGCGCGAGGCGCTGGCCCGCAGTCTGGTTTATGGGTACACTCGATCTCTGGGGATTTGCCAATAGTGCTTTTGCGCATCGATGAGCCTGAGGATATTGCGCAAGTGCGGCAATTACTTCGTGCCCACCAATACTGGCGCATGAAACGCATTGCGGTTGATTTGGTTATTATCAATGAACGCGCATCTTCTTATACCCACGATTTACAAGTGCTCATAGAAACCGCTGTGAGAACTAGTCAGGCACGACGCCGTTTCGGGGAGGATTCGGTGGCCGGCTCTGTTTATACCTTACGGGCTGATCTCATGAGCGTTGAAGCACGTAGTCTCATTCAATCCGTTGCGAGGGTATTTTTAACTGCCCGTCGCGGCCTGATTGTGGATCAGCTTGGATTGCTTCCTTCTCCCACTGCTTACCCATCCACAATCTTTAATCAAAGACCGCAGTCAGTTAAGCCGCAGGCTGGACACAATTTAGCGGTATTTGAGGGCCTTGAATTCTTCAATGGTCTGGGAGGGTTCGACAAGCAGGGCCGTGAATATGTAACGATTCAAGTGGCTAACCAAATCACGCCAGCACCCTGGATCAATGTCATCGCCAATGCCGGGTTTGGATTCCAAGTTTCTGCAGACGGCAGCGGCTATACTTGGTCAGAAAACAGTCGGGAAAACCAGCTTACACAATGGTCGAATGATCCCGTGGTTGATTCTTCCGGAGAGCTTGTCTATATCCGCGATGAAGTGACAGGCGAGGTATGGAGTCCGACAGCCCAACCTCTGCGTGATGGAGGAACTTATATTTCGCGACACGGATTTGGATACAGTAGTTTTGAGCATTCAGCACATGGCATCGAGCTTAACTTGTTACAGTATGTGCCGCTTACAGACCCGATAAAGATCTCACGATTGACGATTTCGAATGATTGCGGAAGAAACCGAAAGCTATCGGTTACTTTTTATACTGAATGGGTATTGGGCAGCTCTCGTGGCACATCCGCGCCTTTCATCATCACTGAGCTTGATGAAACTACTAGGGCAATATTTGCCCGTAATCCTTGGAGCAATGTTTTTTCAAGTCGAGTTGCATTTGCTGATTTGTGCGGCAAACAGACAGACTGGACAGCGGACCGCACCGAGTTTCTGGGTCGCAATAGTACGCATGCCCAACCTCTTGCTCTTGCTAGGAGCTCGGGCCTATCTGGGAATGTTGGTGCGGGGTATGATCCTTGCGCAGCGCAACAACAGTTTATTGAGATAGGAATTGGAGAAACGATTGAAATTGTTTCTTTTATAGGACAATGCGCGTCTTCAGAAGCAGCAACAGAGCTCATTGAGCGTTATCGGGACGCTGATCTTGATGCTGTGCTCAAACAGGTAACAGACTACTGGCAAAATTTACTGGGGGCCATCCAAGTGAAAACCCCAAATCGCTCGATGGATATCATGCTTAATGGCTGGTTGCTATATCAAACCGTTTCATGTCGTATCATGGCTCGTTCGGCGTTTTATCAAGCTAGCGGTGCCTATGGTTTCCGTGATCAGCTGCAGGACGGCATGGCCTTGACCTTTGCCAATCCCGGAATAACAAGACACCATATTCTGAGATCTGCCAGTCGCCAGTTCATCGAGGGAGACGTGCAGCACTGGTGGTTGCCTCATTCTGGACAAGGAGTGCGCACTAGAATTTCAGATGACAAAGTTTGGTTGGCATTCGCCACGGCTACCTACATTACATGCGCCGCGGATGCAGACATTCTTGAAGAAGATGTTCCTTTTCTAGAAGGCCCTGCGCTCCATGAAGGTGAGCATGATGCATTTTTCCAACCGATGTTAGCTAATGAGTCTGCAATTCTTTACGAGCACTGCGCACGCGGGCTTGACCAAAGTTTGAAACTAATCGGAGAGAATGGCTTGCCTTTGATTGGCAGCGGCGACTGGAACGACGGGATGAGCCGAGTGGGTGAAGCTGGGCGAGGCGAAAGCGTATGGCTAGCATGGTTGTTGGTTAAAACCCTAAAACTATTTGTGCCATTTGCGCTAGCTCGCAACACGCCAAAAGACTCAGAGCGCGCTAAGGAGTGGCAAGCCAAGACCAGATCAATCTCTGAAGCAATAGAAACAAATGCATGGGACGGTGATTGGTATCGGCGTGCAACTTTTGATGATGGCACTTGGCTAGGTTCCAAGGAAAGTGATGAGTGCCATATTGATTCAATTGCACAATCATGGGCAGTATTATCAGGGGCAGCTGATCCAAAGCGTGCTTCGGAAGCAATGGCATCGTTGGAGAAGTATCTAATCCTTAAAGACGAACAGCTAGCACTGCTATTTACACCACCTTTTGATAAAACCAGTCACGACCCTGGTTATATCAAGGGATACCCTCCTGGTTTGCGTGAAAACGGAGGGCAGTACAGTCATGCGGCGATGTGGGCGATTCTGGCCTACTGTAAGTTAGGTTTGGGTAACAAGGCCGTCAATTTGTTTTCACTTGTTAACCCCATCAATCATGCACGGGACCCCGCTGAAGTTGAAAGATATAAAGTCGAACCCTATGTCATTTCTGCTGATGTCTATTCAGTGTCTCCACATGTGGGGCGAGGTGGCTGGACTTGGTATACCGGTTCTGCAGGCTGGATGTACCAAGCCGGAGTTGAGGGAATACTTGGCATACGACGTGAGGGTAATTTTGTCGTGATCAATCCATGCATCCCATTAGAGTGGCCTGAGTTTGAAATAAATATTCAAGTTCAGTCTACTCATTACAAAGTGAAGGTCCAGAACATATCACATCAACACCAGCAAATACTGACTGCCACGCTCAATGGGGTCAGCTTCCCTATTACTCAAGGCCATGTGCAAATAGAGTTGGATGGTGGGACACATGATCTACTTTTAACCATATGATTCGCAATATCTGAAACTTGCATTAACATTGAAATCAATCGGTGGATTAAATTGCCGATGGATTGCATTTGGCACAATGACAGGTAGAACGTTATGCTCATGTGGCACCAGAATCGAACTGTCAACACGCGGATTTTCAACTGTAATATCATTTATATATTGTTTTAGGTCTGTCCTAACTCGCCTACGCTCACTTGAATGTGTGAAATTGTCACGTTGATTTTTATTCACTGACTGCTTTATCTTGCGAAATCAATAGGTCGATGTAACCCATTTATTAAATATCACGATACCTTAAAGAAACGGCAATACGGTCAGAAAAATTGACTAATGATTTCGTTTGAGAAAGGATAAAGAGGGTCTTTTTTCATGCTTCACTTTACTTTACAGTTCCATATAAGCTAAATAAAGTCGAAGTTAAGTTGACAATGCCAATTTTAATATTACAGGAATATAGATTCAAACCCTCTCCTTATTAATCTTCAGCCAATACCCAATCACATGGCCTGTAACAGAGAAGACAATTCCTAGAAGAAGCGCACCAACAACAAAAGGAAGTTGAAAGCCAATAAACCAAAAACACCCTAAAATAGTTCCTATTATCCAATCGGTCTGATCCCAGAAGTACCAAGAGTGCCCCTGTGCAATGTGCTTTTGTCGTTTCAACAAACTTTTTATGGCATCGCCCATCAAGGCAGAAAACCCCATCCATGGTCCCCAACCACCAAGTATAATAATTCTCATCAATGGATAGCCCCTGAAATGATTCATGTTGCGTGACAAGGTATCTTTGCAGTTGGTGAATCAAAATGGAGGCACCTGTCCGAAATAACTGTGCCAACTAAATATTCTTGCAAGAAAGCCATCAAGAAATTCAGTGGCCATTGCAATCAGAATTATTGTTAAATGCCATGCCTCTGATGCAAATGAAAATAGTAAGGCTAAAAATAGACGTAACCAGGTCAGCGCGTTAGGAACGTGCCGTAATGGAGAAGCTATTGATGATTTAGGTGCTTGGCTCATATCTACTTATTTGCTGCACACTAAATAAACTTTTCCACGCTTGTATTGAAAGGCCCAAAAAAGCCACTCAACGCGTCTCCCACTGTTATAAAAAGCAATGAAAACAGTGTGTACTCAAATTACAATATGCCCAATAACTGGGCAATGCGAATAGCCGTAAAAAAAAGAGTGAGTGAGTGTGGGTTAACTTAAGTCGTTGTTTTAATCTTAAATACTGGTGGCCGGGGACAGAATTGAACTGTCGACACGCGGATTTTCAACACAAGGCAGTATCAACTCAATAGCTTTTTAAGTATTAGATTCACGAAAGTTTAGTGGTCAATGGCTCATTAGCAGTAAATCGATGTAGGAAAAACCTTAGTTTTAAACAATTAAACATTTCTAGTAATCCATCTTATGAAATTAAGGCTTGAGTGGCGATAAAGATATCGGAACTAATCTTTAACAAATTACAAAATGTAACACACACCACAAAGCGGTGTTATTTTGGTCTTGGTGCTTTTAAGGATGAATCTGCTCTTGTTAAATTTCCTATTCTTAACGCATCTACCGCAAGACTTACCGCCTTAGCAACGTTACGAACTTCATCTTGCAATGCATGATCACGGTCAAGCACTTCGTGACTTTCGGCGTAAGATTCGTAATAACCAATATAACGGTCAAGTTTAGACATCGCCCCTGCGTCTATCAGCCCCATCCAGTCCAACCAATCGGATAATCCACGTCTTACCCCTTCTATACCAGCTACATCGCCATGCACCACCAAGCCATATGCCCGCCCTGCAAGGTGTTTAGGATACGACCAACCTGCCAGCTCGATTTCTTTCGCTTTTTCCGCACTCTTTCCATGTGTAGTAGTTGGGTCAGGGTTTCCGCCATCAGCACACACTAAGCGATCGATCATTAGCTTCAACACACTAGGTGTTTGATACCAATAAACAGGAGTGAAAATAATAACGCCGTGAGCGGCTACCCATTTTTCATATATTTCCGCCATCCAATCGTTGGTTTGACGTTGCCCATGGTTGGGGTAACAACTGCAAGGCCAATGACATAAAGGCATTGCCGTTGAAACGCAAGCTTTACAGGGATGAATATGTTTATCGTAATCTGAGGTCAGTAAACTCAAATCGAGTAAATCAACTTCTATGCCCTCAGCTACTAAGACTTCTTTAGCCAACATGCTTAAGCGCCATGTTTTTGAAACCTCACCCGGACAGCTACCATCGTTACGGGCCGCGCCACAAATAAGTAGCACCCGAGAATTAGTTTCGGAATCTTTTTGATTTTTTTCAGCAGCGATAAGTTTATCGCTAGTCGCTTTCCATTCAACTGAAAGGTCATAAGTGGGATCAGAAAATCCAGCGCCTGCTTTTTCTGTAGCGGGAGCTTTATGGCCTTCGTTATAATTTATCCAGGCTATTTCTTCAACTTTGAAAAGCTGGTCTGAAACTTGTTTAAAACTCGAATCTAAAAAGGATTTTTGAAACTCGATATGAAATTCATCACGACCTAATGCAACTGGAGCTTGTCCCTTACGTATCGTTGCCATATAAAACTCCCAGTGTTATGTACTATGAGTATTGGATTTCGCAGAAATCATTAGATATTTCAATAATGTCGAAAAATATAATGGAAATTCAAGTTACTTCAATATTATTAACGAAGGCATCGGATCATATAACAACTGTTAGGTGCTCACTTGCACTCTTCGGGCAATTGA
>JACDEP010000009.1:0-9689 GCA_013816325.1 Methylotenera sp. | reverse complement strand
CATACATAACATGCGTGAAAATTCCAATCCAACTTCGCGCCATGGCAAACCACGGAAATACCGCCGTCATCCCATAGAAGTTAACCAAGTACAAAACTAGACCAAATGCGGCACCTATCATCGTCGCCATGCCGACGGTACGTCCGCGAGCCATAAACGCGAATAAGAAAGCTAGAATTACCGCCAGCCCGAAGTGAATCAGCATCGCCATCATCATGATGCCAGCATCAAACGTCGCTGGCGGGGGCAAAACACTCTTGCCCATGCCAATGGCGGCAATCATGCGCGGTGGCCCCCAAGGACTCTCGCCCATAAAAACAGCCACCATAATCATTTCCAGCATCATGAAGACAGCGCCAGCAATAATCGTATCCTTGTTATGCCTTAAACGAAATACTTATTAATCTTATGCCATGACCTCCCTGCTTTCTGTGCGCTAACCAACACAGCTTAGCTGGAATCTAACTTTAGATTTTTAATCTAAATACCCAGTGGCCAGTTCATATGGAAGCCTCAATCAAGAATTATTGGAGGCAGTTTGGATTATGCAATCAACTATGGATTTCTGGGCTAGTCGGGCTTTCTCGATTTCTTTATGAAAGATCCCTTTATTTATAAGAAAAACAGAATATTAAGGTAATTTACAGCCATTATTTCAAGTCGAGTTACGATTTGGCTACGTTAACTTAGAAATGAAAAAAGCCCACATCACTGTGAGCTATCAAAATTGGTGGTCGTGGGCAGAATCGAACTGCCGACACGCGGATTTCAAGAACTAAAGCTTAGAACTCAAGCAAATTTCTTTGAAACATTTCCACTATTTGCAGTTGTATAACTGCCGTTACTCAGCTTTATTCAATATACAGTCAGATCGGAACAATCTATATCTTATAGCAAGAGCTGTTTACCTCCCTTGTATGGTTTTGGAATGCCTTATATCCGTACTATTGTCTGGTTGATTTCGTTACTAGGAATTATGTTAGTGTTGTTTCCACTTATCTTTTGATGAGTGTCAGACGTAACATAAATTTATTGAATTCATTTAGCATTTAGGAGTTCATGCTATTCTCAATTGGCTTATCTTATATTTTTAAAACCGATGGTTTATTCTAAGCTATCAACTCCATTCCATACAGCCACGCCATCTGGACTTGTGATAAATTTCTTTTGATACACTTTATAGATGAGTCTATTAACTTCTTTAAACTCACTTAATAATTTATCACAATCGGCTCTATCCGCAGCCTGACACCGAAACGCCATATCCACAGTCACGTGATCTGTAGAGCCGACGTCTATTATTCGTTTAACTACACTAGGGTGTGCATAATGCCCACCTTCGGTAAATGCCCATTCAATATATTTACCTTCTTTAACAACATACCAAGGACCAGTTCGCTCTTGCCAACCGAAGGGTTTGCTATTGGCTTTTAAAATAGAATCTTTTCGTTCTTTAACTGAATTGATCGCCATTGTGATAGTTGGATAACCAATTTCAATGACATATGCTGGATCTACTTGAGTTATTTTTTTAGATTTGACCTTGCTCTTCTTTTTACTCGAAGTTTTTGTTAAAGCATCTGCATTTATTGATGCAACGCTAATTAAAATGGCTAGTATGTAAACAATGATTTTCATTTAAATCCAATAACTTGTCTGCTCAGATAGCAATGAAGAGTAAGGGTTAGCCACAAGCTGCTCTCAGTGAACTGCTCTTTTATGGCTGTAGTTGACTCCTTCAAGATCGAATCTTTTGGCTGTACAGTGTGATGTTAACCGTTTGAAGTTGCGCCATCTATAAATCCTTCCAATCTAATTTGCAGTCCTAAGAAGCATAAAATATACAAAATAGTATAGTAATGTACGAAAATTACTATAGTTAATGTCAGCTTGGTCTCCAAAGCAGTCTTTAAACTAGCCATCAAATATCACTATCTACTAAATCACGCATTTCAAACTAATTCTAGTTAACGCAAAATGCCAATTAGTTTGGGTATATTTGATAAATCAATTATTAGAACCCTTGTTGAGTTTTCACTGCATTTAGCAATAGCTCGTGAATCACCTCATTGGGCAGATGCCGCTGAATTGTGACCGCGTAAAAATATTCAAATACATTAGGAATTCTCATATAACTGGTCAATTTTCCACTCTTAAGTTCATCCCTAACAACTACTTCTGGCATTACAGCGATTGCATTTGTATCGCGAGCCAACAGACGCAACATCGCCATATCATCGGCCTCTGCAACAATATTCGGCCTAAATTGATGGAGTGCGCAAAATCCATCAAACGCAGATCTAATGGGGCTATCTTCCACAGGTAAAATCCAATTATGTTCAGCATAACCACTAGAGAATGTTGCACCCAACTCTAAATTTGGTCTCCCAATGACTGCGATAGGTTGCTTTGCAAGTAGTTGGCATTGCCAAAGTTGGTCATCAACTCCATTGACTTCAATGTTAGTTAATGCAATGTCTATTTGGTGGTTTGTTAGGGCATTAAGCATAGAAGCCTGTCCTCTAGCATGGAGAGAATACTTAATATTCGGCCGATTAATAAGGGGCTCAACAAAGCCTTCAATAAAATTTCGTGACATCGTGGCTAGCATGCCAATTTTGATTGACTGATTTTTTGCTTGAACACCTTGCAGTAGTAGTGATTCTAATTCTTCACCTCTCTTAAAAATTTCATCCGCATAAGAAAATGTAGTGTGTCCAATATCAGTCAGTACTAACTTCCTACCTTGTCGAGAGAATAGTTTAACGCCCATATTATGCTCAAGTTGTGCGATTTGTGATGAAAGAGCAGATTGAGAAACATGCAAGCGTTCGGCAGTTTTAGTCAAATTACCTTGTTTGGCTACCTGCCAAAAATAATTTAGATGGTGATAATTAAGCTTGCTCATAAATGTTCTATAAAGAAGAATAATTTGTTAATTATAATCTATTTTTATTAATATAAACTCTGTGTGATACTCCTGCCATTACAAAGTAGTAATACGGAGAAATCACATGCAGTTAGGAAATTTATGGGCTTATACATTACCCATCGCGGTAATACTGCCATTTTTGGTTGTTATGATAGACAGATTTGAATCACGTTGGAAGCTTGCTCAAGCCGCCATTGGCCTCAGTGCTACTCTTGCATTTATTTTATGGATGTTAATTGTCACCCATAAAGTTATGCCATGGCCCATGAGTTGGCTTAGCCAAGGCGTGTTGAATGTATCAATGCTTGTGCTGATTAGTTTTATCGCGTTTATTGTGCTTTGTTATGCCAAAACTAATTTTGAAGCTGATGCTGATAATAGAAGATTTCTGCGCTGGTTTATGCTGACTGTATTTGCAGTCATGGTAACAGTCTCAACCAATCATTTAATCGTTTTTTGGTTGGCTTGGCTTGGTATCAGCCTTAGTATGCATCAGTTACTGATGTTTTATCCAGATCGCTATCGTGCTACTTTGGCTGCTCATAAAAAATTTATTTTTGCTCGGTTAGCAGAACTTTTTTTAGCAGCAGCTTTTTTTCTGCTTTATTCTCACCACCAGACCTTAGTAATTTCCGACATTCTTAAAGCATATCCAACTTCAAGTTTGAGCTGGCAAGAACAACTCGCAGCCCTTTTGCTAGCTTTGGCAGCACTTATCAAGTGTGCACAACTGCCATTACATGGTTGGCTCATTCAGGTTGTTGAGTCTCCTACGCCTGTATCGGCACTCATGCATGCTGGCGTTATCAATATGGGTGGATTTTTATTGCTCTTATTTGCACCGTTGTTTAGCCAAGTCGAAATCGCGCAATGGGTGGTGCTTATGGTTGCCGGTCTTACCACGATAATCGCCGCTTTGGTAATGATGACGCGGATTAGCATTAAGGTGCGCTTGGCTTGGTCAACAATGGCGCAGATGGGGCTGATGTTAGTAGAGTGTGGGCTTGGGTTGTATGACTTGGCTTTTTTACATTTGATAGCTCACTCTTGTTACAAAGCCTATGCATTCTTAAACTCAGGCAGTGCCGTCGATGATGCTATTCAAAAACATGTTGTAATGATAACAAAGCCTAAGACATCATCTTGGCTCATTTCAATTGTCTTCACACTTAGTTTGTTAACTGGGTTGCATTTAGTCGTAGGATTATCTTTACCACTTAGCCCTTGGTTGCTCATAGGTTTTGCTATGGCGTTTGCGCTTGCTACACGTTTAAATCGAGTCAACTCACTCTCTTTTGTAAAAAGCTTAATTCACTGTGCGGGATTTTTGGCAAGTTACTATTTGTTAAAGGCTGGTATAGGCGCTCTGTTGCCCACAATAGGCCACAAATACAGTGCAATGGCTGACCTATGGATTAGTACTCTTTTCCTTGCTTTGTTAGCGCTGTATTTATTGTTGCAATATCGCCCAAACCAAATTTATACACGAAAATTATTTATCGCGCTCAATGCAGGGTTTTATCTCGATGAATGGGCAACACGTATCACTTTAAAAATATGGGGAATCAAGCTCCCAAAAAATGCAGTGCAAACTCGATTAAGTCTTCTTAAGGTGAAAAAATGAATTTAAATACCACACAAAAAGTAAACTTAGCCACTCATATTCGAGATGATGTGCTTATTGCTTGTGATCGCATTGCACCAACTTGGCCATTAGATCAATCAATTGCCGTAAACCCTTGGTGGAAAATGCGCGATTTACCAATGGTTGATGTTGCTGCAAAACTGCAAGCATTAGGTAATGTGCATATGCTCATGCCTAAGTCCTACTATCATTCTTTATGGCAGGTGCAAATAGAGACTAATCATCTAACTTGGGCGGCACGTGAGTTAGGCGTTATAGCATCAGAGGCTGAACTTGTTACTTATTTGTCTTCACCAGACATTCAACCATATTGGTTGAACGTCTGTGATTTGCTAGACGCAGATCCAAGTCATGATCACAAAATGCCTTGGCGAGAAGAAGTAGTGCAGCAAATTAGCCAATTTACTGCTCTTTATTTGCAATATCCAGAGCAAATGCAATACATAAAAGATTCAGAAAATAATTTTTATCAAGCATGGCTAGATGTGACACGTCAAGATAAAGGTATTGAAGTTTTGATGTCTGAATCTGGTTTGAGCGTGCATTTTAAAAACTTACCGAATAACGTCGATGCACTTTTTGAAAAAGTGCATGAAGACCTATTTGTTGAAAATAATGCAGAATATGCATTTATTGACTATTGCTATGCGCTTTTATTAGACGTTCATGGTTGGGCCTCTTGGCTGGCATACGAAGCATGGCAAGATGCTTTTGACGGAAAATCTAATTCATCACTCATACAGTTACTAGCTGTGCGCATGGCGTGGGATTGGGGACTATGGCAACATGCAAGTACTCAATCACAAGATAAATTTAATTTATTTAAGACAACATTCAAGCAGCAACTGCAACAAGTAGGGAAGTTAGAAAAAGCATGGCATGCTAAACAGCAGTATCAATGGGTTTGGCAACGGGCTTTAGAATATTCCTATCAGAAACCATTACAAGAGCAGCTGGTCTGCAGTAAACAAAGTGAATCCTCTAAGCATCAACTGCAGGCTATCTTCTGTATTGACGTTCGCTCAGAACCAATGCGCCGTGCGTTAGAAACGCAAAATTCAAGCATTCAAACTTTAGGTTTTGCTGGCTTTTTCGGATTGCCAATCGAATACTCAATTGCTGGCAGTCAATATATCCGTCCACAATTACCGGGTTTACTTAATGCCTCGATTCGTGCAGAGCAGATTGGAAACGTGATGAAACGTAAAGCCGCATTTAGCTTGATAAATAAACAAGTTGCAGAAAAACAGAGTGGTGACGCAGCGCCATCAGGCTTTGGTTTTGTAGAGGCAAAAGGTTTATATCGCGGTGTGAGTTTAATAAAAAAGACTTTATTCCCAAGTAAGCCTTTACACAGTATTAATCAAATTGATTTGGAAGGAGCTTGGCAATTAAGCCGCGATGGAAAGTTACTTTCTGACTCAGAATTGGCAGATTTATCTGCAGGCATCTTGCATGCAATAGGCTTGAACAAGTACTTTGCACCCACAATTTTACTGGTTGGTCACGGCAGCAGTTCGACTAACAATCCTCACGCATCAAGTCTTGATTGTGGTGCATGTGGCGGTCAAACCGGTGAAGTTAATGTAAAAGTATTAGCACAAGTTTTAAATACGAGTGGAGTACGCATTGAGTTAAGCAAGTTAGGTATCAACATCCCAGCAGAAACTCAGTTCATTCCTAGTCTACATAATACGACGACAGATGAAGTGGTTTGTTTTGGGGTAAAAAATACACAACCTTGGCAAAACTGGTTACGAGGTGCGAAGGATTACGCACAAAATGCGCGTGCTTCAAGTTTAGGGGTTATTACAGAAGATAAAGCACAACGAGATCAGGGATTTCAAAATCGCGCCAATGACTGGGCTCAATTACGCCCAGAATGGGGCTTGGCTAATAATGCTGCTTTTATTGTCGCACCTAGATTTTTTACTCAAAACCTTGACTTAAGGGGTCGTAGTTTTTTGCATGACTACAAACACCTAGAAGATGAAGGGTTTAATGTATTGGAGCTGATAATGACAGCACCAATGATTGTGACTAACTGGATCAATTTACAATATTATGCTTCCGTCACCGATAACCTTAAATACGGTAGTGGCAATAAGCTATTACATAATGTAGTTGGTGGAAAGTATGGAGTTTTTGAAGGTAATGGAGGTGATTTAAGAATTGGTTTGTCGATGCAGTCGCTACACGATGGGCAAGAGTGGCGTCATCATCCATTAAGGTTAAGCGTCTATATCGCAGCGTCACGTGAAGCTATCACAGGAATTATTGCCAAACACCAGGCTGTCGCAGATTTAATTCAAAATAACTGGCTATTTTTATACCAGTGGGATACAGAACAAAAACAAATTTGGCAATTTGCAGGGGGTGAATGGCAATTAATTCAAACCGCTGACACACAAACTTTTCATTAAAGTAGTTAGTACATATCGATGCGCTTATGGAGGGATTGGAGGATGGCAATTTTTCAGTTCAATTAGCCAAACATCATGCACAATTGGTTTCGAATCTATAGTCAATAGAATTAAGTCTGCTATAAAAGTGCCAAAAGCCGAAGATTAAATAACTAGGAATAACTTGTGTTTAAAGCATGATCTTACCAAAATATTCTTAAGCTGGAATGGTCCAAGTGAATCTTGAATTAAGGCATGCCTATATCCATGGGATGCAATTCAAGAATCGCCGACCGATTGCAGTGCCCTTGAATACTATTGCAATTGCAGTCTTACATGCTTTAAAAACGTGCTGGCATTAAAGATTTCCGCTGGCATGATTTAAGACATACTTGGGCAACGTGGCAAAGGGGAGCAGGTACACCCACCCATGAGTTACAAAAATTGGGTGGATGGGAGAACGGGTGCGATGGTAGAAAGATATGCTCACTTGGCTCCAGAGCAATTGGCTACTGCTGCTGCACGACTTGATTCGGTGTTGACTGGTTACGATTAGGCTACGATGCGCTAGAAATTAAAAGCCCACATCGCTGTGAGGCTTAATACTGGTGGCCGGGGACAGAATCGAACTGTCGACACGCGGATTTTCAATCCGCTGCTCTACCGACTGAGCTACCCGGCCTGATGTGATATCAGTTTGCAAACGTCGGTAAATGTTTGCAAGCCGCGCATTATAGCAAACTAAGCGGCAAACTTACAAACGAAACTTAGTGGAATCCGCACTATTTGAGTTCAATCTTTTTCAATGAGTTAATCCTCATATTTAAGCATGCTGTAAGGTAAAATCTAGCTATGTTTTTAAGATTGCGTTTTTAGGATTGCTCCATGAAGTTTAATATTGCCCAGCCTGATCAAGCGCTTAAACCGCAACTTATTCATACTATCAACAATAAAACTAAGCCATTAGGTGCATTAGGCCAGCTGGAAACTATTGCCTTGCAAATCGGCTTGATTCAGCAGACGCTTACACCTGAACTTAATCGGCCTACCATGCTGGTGTTCGCGGGGGATCATGGAATTGCGGAGTCGGGCGTAAGCCCATACCCACAGGCGGTGACTGCGCAAATGGTATTGAATTTCTTACGTGGTGGTGCCGCTATCAATGTATTTGCCAAACAAAACAATATGCAATTGTGTGTGATTGATAGCGGGGTGAATCACCAATTTGAGCCGAATGCAGATTTGATTGATGCCAAAATCGGCATGGGCACACGTAATTTTTTATATGAACCTGCCATGACATTGCCCCACTGCGAACAAGCGATTGAAAAGGGTGTGCAGATTGTAGATAAGCAAATTGCGGCGGGCTGCAATGTGCTGGGTTTTGGTGAGATGGGCATAGGCAATACTTCGTCAGCCAGTTGTTTAATGAGCGTGCTGTGTGATTTACCAATAGAAGCATGTGTAGGCCGCGGTACTGGCTTGAGCGATACCGGTTTAGCGGAAAAAAAGCGAACCTTAGCGCAAGCGATAAAACGCCACCGATTAACTAGTACTGATGCCATGCAGGCATTATCTACTTTTGGCGGCTTTGAAATTGCCATGATGGTAGGTGCCATGCTGCACGCCGCACAGAAGCAATGTACCTTGCTAATTGATGGTTTTATCACTACAGCCGCATTATTAGTGGCCGCTCGATTAGAGCCAAATATTCTTGATTATTGTGTATTTACGCATTGTTCGGACGAATCCGGTCACAAAGTCATGCTGGACTTTGTGCATGTGCAACCGCTGTTAAATATAGACCTGCGCCTAGGTGAGGGAACAGGGGCAGCTTTAGCGTATCCGTTGGTATTGGCCTCGGTTAACTTTTTAAATGAGATGGCCTCGTTTGAATCTGCAGCCGTTTCGCAGAAATTGGCGGTGTAATAGATGCTTAAATATTTGTTTCAGCAAAACTGGCGCTACTTTTTAACTGCCGTCATGTTTTTTACTCGTATACCTGTGCGTCTAAACAATTTTGATGAGGCGGATCTCAATAAATCTACGAGGTTTTTCACACTGGTCGGCATCTTAGTGGGCGCGGCGGGAGCCTTAGTATTTTGGCTAAGTGATATTTTATTGCCGCTGGAAATCGCCGTTTTATTAAGTATGGTCGCTACAGTTTTATTGACGGGGGCATTCCATGAAGATGGCTTGGCAGACGCGCTAGATGCCCTAGGTGGCGGTTGGACCAAAGAGCAGGTGCTTACTATTATGGTGGATTCTAGGATCGGCAGCTATGGTGCGATTGGTTTGGTGCTTGCATTGCTTACCAAATACCAGACACTGAGTTACCAAGTTGCGACGCTGATTCCTGCTTCTATTGTGGCGGGCCATGCACTGAGTCGTTTATGTGCAGTGCTTGTGATGTTTACACAAAGTTATGTAAAGGCCGAAGGTAAGTCCAAACCACTCGCGACACAATTGAATATTATAGAGTTGGTTATAGCCACTTTCTTTGGCTTATTGCCTCTGATGTTTTTAGAAATGAAATTCCTGTTGGCTATGGTGCCCGTAGCTCTAACTTGGTTATGGTTTAGCGCTAAGATTAAAAAACGCATTGGCGGTTACACAGGCGACTGTTTGGGCGCAATGCAACAGCTTACTTAAATCGCTTTTTATGTAGCTCTGCTTGCAAGTGCGACTTTAGCGACAAAACGAAATTCTA
>JACDEP010000118.1 GCA_013816325.1 Methylotenera sp. | reverse complement strand
CGCGTACGCTGCTCAATACGTGCCGCCTCAACGAGCTTGCCAGTTTTGATGTAAAAATCAACACGGTCTTTAAGCTCATGTTTGATCTTTTCCATAGCGCGGATGGTGGTTGTGCGCGGCGTTACATAATGGCTGGATGGATATACCGTATAGCGTGGAATCTTGTTGAAAATCTGGCCCGTCAATGGGTCGAATAAGGTAAGTGACTCGATTTCATCATCAAACATTGAAATACGCACCGCAGTCTCGTTATTCTCTGCCGGAAAAACATCAATCACATCACCGCGCACCCTGAAAGTACCACGGGCAAAGTCAAACTCATTGCGGTCATATTGCATACCCACCAAGCGCTCTACCATCGAGCGCTGTTCCATTTTCTCACCTACGGTCATGTGCAACACCATGCCGTGATAATCAACCGGGTCTCCAATGCCGTAAATGGCCGAAACGGTAGCCACAATGATGCTATCTTCGCGCTCTAGCAATGCCTTAGTAGCTGAAAGTCGCATCTGCTCGATATGCTCATTGATGCTGGAATCTTTTTCAATAAACAAATCGCGGGAAGGCACGTAGGCTTCGGGCTGGTAATAATCGTAATAACTGACAAAATATTCAACGGAGTTATTCGGGAAGAACTCTTTGAACTCACTATATAGCTGGGCCGCCAAAGTCTTGTTGGGCGCCATAACAATGGCTGGGCGGCCAATACGAGCAATCACATTTGCTATCGTATAAGTCTTGCCAGAGCCAGTTACACCGAGCAATGTCTGGAATTTTAGGCCATCGTTGAGACCTTGCGTGAGTTTCTCAATCGCTTGTGGCTGGTCGCCCGCAGGCGGAAAAGGCTGGTGAAGTTGATATTTACTGTTAGGAAAAGTGACGAACACGTAGTTTTGCAACCTGAAATGAATAATTAACCATTGATTTTAACAGTAAATTTAGCAATTAGTTCTAATCGATTAAGCACTTACCACTTAAGAACTTTGCAAGATTTTGATAGTCTTTGTTACGCACGCTATGTCATTATTAGTCGTCTAATTTTTATGAAAATTCAATAATTAAACTCAACTTGGGGAATGCCATGCGCAGTTTGTTGCTACTTGCAGCATTAATAAGTTATACCCAACCTTCTTTTGCTTTAGATCAAGCCAAAATTTTTCACGCCATGCAATCTGTTGTCATGGTCCGTGGTTACAATGCTAGCGGCGGCCTTTCATACGGCTCTGGTGTGATTGTTGCAAAAGATAAAGTCATTTCCAACTGCCATATTTTCCGTAACACCAAGCAACCCTGGATTTCACGCGGCGAAGATACTTTTGCCATCGTTTCCGTACAGGCAGATAAATGGCATGACCTCTGCCTGTTAACCACGTTTAACCTGCCCGGAGACCCTGCACCTATCGGTAAAGGCAATGACTTGAAACGTGGGCAGGGAGTCCTTTCTATAGGTCATTCCAATGGAGTACCGACTCCGCTGACTTCTGAAGGCACTATCAAATCCACTTATGAGTTTGAAGGCGGCAAGATCATTCGAAGTACTGCCCAGTTCCGCATGGGGGCTAGCGGTAGCGGTATATTCGACTTGGAAGGTAACTTGCTAGGTATTAATACTTTTAAAACGCCAGGTAAACAAGCTTACTTTTATTCATTACCCATTGAATGGTTAGCCAGCTTGGGAAAATTGCCTGCTGAAACCCAATTTCCCGTAGTGGGTAAAGCATTCTGGGAAGAGGACGATGACAAGAAACCTTATTTCATGCAGGTTGCCCTGCCAGAAATCAATCAGGATTGGCCAAAGCTAGCGCAGGTAGCGCAAAAATGGATTGCTACGGACCCCAAAAATTCCGAGGCTTGGTATGAATTAGGCAATGCTACTGAAAACCTGAATAAAATCGATGAAGCCCAGAAAGCTTATCAACAAGCTGTAAATTTCGATGCTAGCAATACTGATGCCTTATTAAGGCTTGGCATCATCGCACAAGGCAAAGGTGACAAAGCTGCCATGCATAATATCAACATAGCGATTGCTCAAATCGATAAAGCTTTGGCGGCGGAATATAGTCAGATGCTAGGTTGCGACAAGGAGTGCTAGGTTAAAAAGATATATAAAAAGGCTCCGATCGGAGCCTTTTTCTTTTTAGCATATTCAAAACAGATATTGGGTGAAATTGTTCCTAATCGCAGTTTTTATGCGTAAAATGACGTCTATTCAATCATTTGCAAAATTTTTAGCTAATAATCTGCACCTAAATCTATCACTATTTTAAGTATCTGTTTAAGGGAAACACATCTTGTCACAGCCGTCTTCTGTTTTATCTATCCGCGTTCAAGCTATTAAAGAATCACCAACTCTTGCTATTACCGCTAAAGCGGGAAAATATAAAGCTGAAGGCCGTCCCATTATTGGTTTAGCGGCTGGCGAACCGGATTTCGACACACCCCAACATATCAAAGACGCTGCAAAAAAAGCGATTGATGATGGCTTTACCAAATACACCCCAGTTGCCGGCATTCCTGGCCTTAAAAAAGCCATCGTCAATAAATTCAAGATTGAAAACGATTTTGATTATGCATTGAACGAAGTGATTGTTGGCGTAGGGGGCAAACAGACCATTTTCAACCTATGCTTGGCAGTCTTGAATAAAGGCGATGAAGTCATCGTGCCAGCCCCGTATTGGGTATCTTATGCAGATATTGCATTAGTGGCAGAAGCCACACCGGTAATTATTGAATGTGGTATCGAGCAAGGTTTCAAACTATTACCTGAACAATTGGAAGCGGCGATCACGCCTAAGACCAAGCTGTTCATGATTAACTCGCCTTCGAACCCAACGGGCACTGTCTATAGCTTAGCGGAATTAAAAGCGCTTGGCGAAGTGCTGCTAAAACATCCACATGTGCTGGTAGCCACTGATGATATGTACGAACATGTGAATTTAACTGGTGACAAGTTCTATAACATTCTGAATGCTGCGCCTAGTTTGAAAGACCGCTGTATCGTACTCAACGGCGTTTCAAAAGCTTATTCCATGACAGGCTGGCGTATCGGCTATGCTGCGGGTCCGGCTTACATCATCAAGGCCATGGAAATTTTGCAATCGCAATCTACGTCCAACCCAACTTCTATCTCGCAGGTAGCTGCGCAAGCCGCGCTGGAAGGTTCACAAGACTGCATTAAACCAATGGTCTCTGCGTTTAAAGAACGCCATCAATACGTGGTAGAACGCTTTAATACTATGCCTGGCTTAAGCTGCCTGATGGCGGGTGGCGCATTCTATGCCTTCCCAGATGCTCGCGGTGCTATAAATACGCTACATAAAGCGAGCAAGATTAAAGCCGCTACAGATATGGCATTAGCAGAATATTTACTGGAAGAGTTTGATGTTGCGGTTGTACCAGGCTCAGCATTCGGTGCAGAAGGCTATTTTCGCATCTCATTCGCCACCTCTATGGAAAACCTTAGAAACGCCCTGGACCGCATTGAAAAAGCACTAAGATAAAAACTAGTAATAGTGAGCAGCCAATTAAAGCCTTCACCAGAAAGGTTTTTAATTGGGGGTAAATGCCTATTTCTGGGCTTTTTTGTCAAACCCCTGAACAGTTACTTTGCCGTTATTCTCAAGTATCGCTAATTTTACGTCTTTAATATTAAAATAACCCAATTGGCGTAAGGTCGAATCAAGTTCCTGCTGAGTCAATTTTGCATCTAACATTACGTCTTGAAATACTTCACCATGGTGAATCAATATCTGAGGCCTACCTTCAACAATCGCTTCCAGCTTCTCACTTTTAAAGGTCAGCACGCCTAATGCATAATTGATGGCGACCAATGAGGCGGCGGAAATGAGCCCGCCTATCAGTGAATTGTCACCGGCGTTCATTGAGTTCTGCACAGCGTTAGAAATTATCAGCAATAACACAAGATCGAATGCGGAAAGCTGGCCAATCTGGCGCTTGCCAGTCAAGCGTAGTAATACAACCAAAAAGCCATATACCACCACCCCACGCACTATAAATTCCCACCATGGAACGGACATCTCAAACATAGTCTTTACCTTTAATTCTTATTAAGTTATTTTTTATTACCGAAAAAGTCTATAATTTTACTGACTGCCGACCCTGCTTTAACACCCAAGCTAGTACCTATGCCCGGGCCCAGTATTGCGGTACCTGCTACCGCACCTGCAATAGCAGCTTTGGAAGGTAATATCGTAGGCTCGTTAATGGTACCGGAAACATCAAGTGGAATAGCCGCGAGTCCCATACCGCTTTTTAGGTCAACTTCTACTGTACCATCCAACTCCTTATTCGGCATCACTTTCACCTGCCCACTGGCAGCCAACATTCCAGAGCTGATTTTAATATCCTTTAAATGATATTGTTTGCCATCGATATTCAACAAGCCGGCAAACTCTTCAAACTGAGTTTCGCCGCCCTTCTCTCTTTGTTTTACCAGCAGGCTCGCCATCTTTACCAAATCTACGCCATGCAAAACACCATCATTCACCTTAAACTTAAAGTTAGCTTGAAAATTGTCGGCTATACCTCCCGCTTCCTTCGCGCTTGAAGAGAAGTCACCGTTTCCAAACAGATTACCGCTTAAATAAACGCTCTTGCTGACCAAGCTGCTAGGACCTTTAACGGCAAGCTGTTCTACTTTTACCTTACCGTTAAGTTTCCAGCCCTTCTGCCAGTTGAGTACCGCATTGCCAGTCAACTTACCGTTATAAAGCGCTACATCTATTTTTGGTATATCCAAACGGCTATTTTTCAGGTGCCCTTCTATCTTCGCGGTATCTATCAACATTGGCAAACCAATGGGTGATGTCCAGTGGTCAATATCTATCACAACCAGTTGTTCGTCATCTTGAGGGGTAATATTCACTTTTACCTTGCCGTCCTGTGTATCCACAATGGCGGACTCCAATTGGCTACCGTCTTTGAGCGTGGCTTCCACGTTCAGTAACGGATATTTTGAATTTGGCCAAACCAGTTCTAAATCGTTGATATTGATGTGGTGTATATGTACTGAGGATGCCGCATCGCTTTCCGGTTTTTTAGCAGATAAAGCAGCTACAATATCCAAGACAGCTTGTTTAATTACCGGCTTGCTTATATTGATATCAATGATTTTAGTATCAGAAAATAACGAGCTAAGTGTAGGGATTGCCACAACCCGGCCAAATCGCGCTTCTTGATGCTCGCCAACTGAAATATCGTTCAATACAATACGAGGGCTAGGTAAAAAAGTAAGATGACCACTGCCGATGATCACTGGCACGCCTAATTTCTCACTCCCAATCTTTTCCGCTTGCTGTAAGTAAGTATGCACCGGAATTAAAAAAGGCAGAATAATCAACATACTAATTAGCAAGCCAAAACCTATTAATATTGTTTTAGATTTTTTCACGCATTTACCCTCAAATTTTCTTCCTTAACGATTGACCAAACACCGCTTAGCCAGTATTATCACGCCTTCACCGATTCCTCGATAGCTCAGTTGGTAGAGCAACGGACTGTTAATCCGTGTGTCCCTGGTTCGAGCCCAGGTCGAGGAGCCAAAGAATTTAAGCCCTACAGCAATGTGGGGCTATTTCATTTCTAAGAATCTTGTTCATGTAAGCATATAAGTAAGCAAATATTGAATGTTTCTTTAATGTTAGAAATTCATTTTTTCAAATGTGGTTTTAGGAATTTTTCAACTTTTAGGATCGCATTTATTATTTCATCCTGGAAAGTATCCACTTCGAGCGCAGCATCTCCTACGTCGTATAGAACGTCTCTTTTTTTAGCCATTATATTGTGCAAAGCATCTTTGGTATTTTGAAGTGCCTTAGGATTGCAGACCGTTACATAATTTCTTACATTAATTAACAACTCCGTTTGTAGTTCAAACAACTTTGCAGTGCATAGTGTTTAATAGTGAGCGGTTTTATCTCTGGTAGCTAACTCCTTCCTTATTAACCACCCTCAACATCTGACTGTCTAACCATGTGAATTCCCGCACTTAACTCAATAAATCTAGGGTATGTGGGATCCTTTTGCATTATTCTTCTTAATGTATATCTAGATATACCCAACAAGTAAGCCATATCCTACTTTCTCAAGAGTTTGTTTTGCGTATCCATTAATGGAACCTCGCTGTAATCAGCAATTTTTCACTTAAGCTGTGCTAAATTTGCCTTCAACATGGATTGTAAGCCGGAACCGCCGAAATTTCCGTCACCTCTGCCTCCACCTGCCCAGAGGCGCGCCCAAGTCGATCATATTGCCGCCGCCGTGGAAGATGGTGTGTCCCGTGAGCAGGATGTGCCGCCAGGCTGCGGGCAATTCAAATAGCTAGGATGCTTGAGGAACACCCAGCAAGCACTCAATGGGTTCTGGCTTGTGGACGAAGAATCCTTGGGCGTAGGTAATGCCTAGGTTCTTGACGCGCTCAAGAACTGGCGCCTTGTCTACATATTCGGCAACTGTCTCAATCCCCAGGACTCTGGCGACATCCACAAAGCAGCGCACGGCAACATCATCTAAAGGATCGTCTAGCAAGTCCGTAATGAACTGCCCGTCGATCTTGAGACAGTCCACCCGCAGATGCTTAAGGTATCCAAAGGATGACGCACCGGCTCCAAAATCGTCCAATGCAACCCTAATTCCCAGTGCGCGAACTTGCTCTACGAACAACGCAGCATCGGCTAAATTCGTAACAGCAGCAGTCTCGGTGATCTCGAAGCACAACCGTTCACACAATGTGACAGGTAGTGCAGAGAGAATTTCTAAGACATTACGGTGAAAGGCTCGATCTCCCACGCTTTGGCCTGATAGATTGATGCAAAGC
>JACDEP010000117.1:5893-6914 GCA_013816325.1 Methylotenera sp. | reverse complement strand
GGCTTAGGGCGGTCATTTGATATGGTATTGGCATCAGGATCTAGCTCTAAGCGCACAGACCCTTTAGTTTTAGTATTGGAATAAGTAATGCGACCGTCTTCATCTACGCGTTTGTATATTTCTGCATATGCGTGATGACACAACGCAACACTACTTAAAGCAATTAATATCAAATATATTTTCATGATTATAGTTTAGTAGACTTATTCCAGTTAAGCAACGTAGTTAGGAAACGTGCTGGTGGGCGCTAACGTTGACTTGAACAATTTTAAAAATAAAAAGGGGCGAATATTCGCCCCTTTTTTATGCAAATTTAATTAAAAATTAGCAAGAGTAGTACAAGCCAAACTCAACTGGATGTGGTGTTTGGCGTAGTTTAGTTACTTCTTCCATTTTCAATGCAATGTAAGCATCAATCCAGTCGTCAGTAAATACGCCGCCTTTTGTTAAGAACTCGCGGTCCTTATCCAAATACTCAAGTGCTTGTTCTAATGAAGAACACACTGTCGGGATAAGTGCATCTTCTTCTGGTGGTAGATGGTACAAGTCTTTTGTAGCTGGCTCACCTGGGTGAATCTTGTTTTGTACGCCATCTAATCCAGCCATTAGTAATGCTGAGAATGCCAAGTATGGGTTAGCGATTGGATCTGGGAAACGCGCTTCAACACGACGTGCTTTTTCACCGTGTACAAATGGAATACGAATAGCAGCAGAACGGTTCTTAGCTGAGTACGCTAATTTTACTGGCGCTTCATAATGTGGTACTAATCGTTTGTAAGAGTTAGTACCAGGGTTTGTAATCGCATTAAGTGCACGTGCATGTTTGATGATGCCGCCGATGTAGTACAACGCGAAATCACTTAAACCAGCATAACCGTTACCTGCGAACAAGTTTTTGCCGCCTTTCCATACAGATTGGTGTACATGCATACCAGAACCGTTATCACCAAACATTGGTTTTGGCATGAATGTAGCTGTTTTACCGTATGCGTGTGCTGTGTTTAACACTACGTATTTAAGG
>JACDEP010000117.1:0-5883 GCA_013816325.1 Methylotenera sp. | reverse complement strand
TGTCCAGTCTGCACGTTGTGTCAGAGTGGCAAATTTGGTACCGATTTCACATTGACCAGCAGTTGCAACTTCATGGTGATGTACTTCAACAGGTACGCCCATTGCTTCTAATGTCATACACATTGCTGAGCGAACATCTTGCAATGAATCGACTGGTGGTACCGGGAAGTAACCGCCTTTAACTGCTGGACGGTGGCCTGTGTTGCCGCCTTCAAATTTCTCACCAGATGACCATGCAGCCTCTTCTGAATTAATTTTTACTGAGCTACCGCTCATATCAACTGACCAGTTGATTGAGTCGAAGATAAAGAATTCTGGTTCAGGACCGAAGTAAGCTGTGTCCCCCAGGCCTGTGGACTTTAAGTAAGCTTCAGCACGTTTAGCTAAAGAACGTGGGTCACGGTCGTAACCTTTTCCGTCTGTTGGGTCAACAACGTCGCAGGTCAAAATCAATGTTGGTTCGTCCATGAATGGATCAATGTTCGCTGTTGAAGCATCAGGCATCAATTGCATATCAGAAGCTTGAATACCTTTCCAACCGGCGATTGAAGAACCGTCAAATGCGTGGCCTTCAGTAAATTTATCTTCATTGAATGCAGAAACTGGCACAGTTACGTGTTGCTCTTTACCGCGAGTGTCGGTGAAACGGAAATCAACAAACTTAATGTCGTTTTCTTTCACCATCTTCATTACATTAGCCACTGACATCAAAATCTCCCTATTAATTGTGTGGGTTTTTAGGATAAAATTTCTAAACTTTTATTTAAAAACTGTAAAAAATTCAACACAGTAGATTAGCAGGAAATGTGCCATGCTGAAAAGAGCACAATGCGGCTTTTTTGCTGGAGTGTTAAAATTACGCCCATTATAAAGCACCAATTTGGTGCCCAGGTGATAATTAGCGCACATTTACAGTGCATTAATTTTTAAGGTAAGAATTACATTATAGAAAAGTTATACTACACCTTAAAATTGACATGTTTATGCAAGGGTTATAGCAATAACATATATGGATTAAAGTATTTAAAAGAAAGATGGTTTTTTAATGTCTAACCAAACTGAAATCCTTAATAAAGCGAAACAACGGGCTCTCGCTAATCAACATTCCTATGCTGGAGCATTAACCCCAGAAGAAGCTCATGCTTATATGCAGGCAAATCCAGAAGCCTTATTAGTAGATGTACGTTCACTAGCTGAATTGGAATTGGTAGGAAGGGTGCCCAATGCCTTGCATATCGAATGGGCCTTTTATCCTGGAATGGTAGCTAATCCAAATTTTAATAAACAGTTGATTGAGCAAATAGATAAAAACAGCCCCGTGATCTTTATGTGCCGTACCGGTGGTCGCTCACACAATGCTGCTGTTGTTGCAGCTAGTGTAGGTTATACCCAATCTTTCAATATGCTGGAAGGCTTTGAAGGTGACGTCAATGCTGAACAACAGCGCACTATGGTTAATGGCTGGAAGCATGCTAGCTTGCCTTGGACACACGCGAAAAAATAAAGTAAACCTGTTTAATGAATCCCACAAAAACAATAGCAATGCCTGACCGTTATGCAGTCATAGGTAATCCTATTGCCCATAGTAAGTCGCCTATAATTCATGAAGCATTTGCGCGAAATACCGGCCAGTCTTTGGAATATATCAAGGTTCTTGCGCCGTTAGATGCGTTTGTAGATACCGTACAATCTATGATTGCTGAAGGCTTTAAAGGGGCCAACGTCACGGTGCCTTTCAAGTTAGAGGCGTTTCAACTGGCAAACCAGCTTACCGAACGCGCGCACGATGCCGGTGCAGTGAATACGCTAATTTTCAACGAAGCGGGTATCACAGGCGATAACACTGATGGCGCTGGTATCGTGCGGGATATTCAGGAGAACCTGCATATACCGATTACAGGTAAACGAGTGTTATTGATAGGTGCCGGTGGCGCAGCTGAAGGTGTGCTGCACCCCATATTAGCTTGCTCCCCTTCTTTGCTGGTGATTACGAATCGGACGTTGGATAAAGCACTGACTATGGTTAAAAAAGTAGAAGATCAAGGTGAATACCGGTTTGTCTCAGTCAATGCTTATGCCTTCCACGACCTGCAAGGCCAGCAATTTGATATTGTCGTGAATGCTACCTCTACCGGTTTAACCGATACACTATTACCGTTACCTCTTGGTATTTTTGCCAAGGGAGCTTTAGCATACGACATGATGTATGGCCGCGATACACCTTTCTTGAGATTCGCAAGAGAGCAGGGTGCAAAAGTTGCAGATGGCTTGGGTATGCTAATAGAACAAGCTGCCGAGGCATTTTATATATGGCGTGGGGTACGTCCAAAGACTAGCATTGTTATGCAATCCATCCGAAATCTCTAGTATGAAATCTCCAATATACGATGTTTAAATGGTTGCTGAATAGTAAAACTGGTGCAAAACCATTGGGGTTGGGCGGAATCTTTATCCGAATTTTCGTGGTATTTATCCTGCTACTTTTTGTCTATCAGCTCTGGATATTCCTGCATATCTGCTGGTGGATAAAATTCAATCCCTCTTCCAGTGCGTTTATGGAAGACCGGCTTGAAATCCTGCAAGAAAAAAATCCCGATGTAGAGTTGCGTTATAAATGGGTGGATTACAGCAAAATATCTATCAACTTAAAACGTGCTGTCGTCGCTGAGGAAGATTCTAAATTCCTTGATCACGAAGGTTTTGACTGGGAAGGTATACAAAAAGCCTACGAAAAGAACCTGAAGAAAGGCAAGATCGTGGCCGGTGGTTCCACTATCAGCCAACAGCTTGCCAAGAACTTATTTTTATCGACCAAGCGTACGCCTTGGCGTAAGGGAGAAGAAGCCGTAATTACTTTGATGCTGGAAAAAATGCTGACTAAGCGTCGTATCCTGGAGATTTACCTGAATGTGATTGAATGGGGTAACGGAGTATTCGGGGCAGAAGCTGCTGCAAGACATTATTACAAGACGAGTGCTGCAAATCTAGGCAGCGGACAAGCCGCAAAAATGGCAGCCATGATTCCAAACCCGCGCTTTTACGATAAACACCAATCCACAAAATACCTCAACCGACGCGCCGCAACGATTCAGGCGCGCATGTATTATGCAGTAATACCCAAATAAAGCTTTCAATAGGTTTATTTCATGGCAGGTGCAACTAGCGCTGCAACGATTTTCCTGACCAGAGGCGCAATCACAAAAATAGCTGGAAATGCAATGGGCCAAGCGTGTACAAACCCATTCATCCAATGCATGAAAAATTGGCTATCAAAACCAGTAAATACTGCTGTCAATACAGCAGACATGAGCAGTGCCATCATTACAGACATGACGAAAGCGAACAGAATGCCTTCATATTTTTTAGGGATTTTATTCAATTCTTAACCTTACCTATATTTTGTCTTACCTACTTACCTACTAGTCTTTTAAATCATGTGACGTAAATATTTAGCGGTATAGCTTTCGCTACTTTTAGCTACAGTTTCGGGCGTGCCTTCAGCAATGACTAAACCACCACCATCTCCACCTTCTGGGCCCATATCAACAATCCAATCAGCAGTTTTGATTACATCGAGGTTATGCTCAATAATCACGATAGTATTGCCAGCGTCACGCAGTCTATGAATGACATCAAGCAATAATTGTATATCGGCAAAATGCAAACCGGTAGTCGGCTCATCTAGAATATATAAAGTGCGGCCGGTATCACGTTTGCTCAATTCTAATGCCAATTTCACACGCTGGGCCTCACCGCCGGATAAGGTGGTAGCGCTTTGCCCGAGCGTGATATAACCCAAGCCCACATCTAATAAAGTTTTGAGTTTGCGTGCAATCACTGGTTGCGCGCTGAAAAATTCATGGGCTTGCTCCACGGTCATGCTTAGAATCTCATGGATATTTTTGCCTTTAAAGTGAATCTCCAGCGTTTCACGATTGTAACGATGGCCTTTGCAGACGTCGCAAGGTACATATACATCTGGTAAGAAGTGCATTTCTACCCGTAATACGCCATCACCTTGGCACGCTTCGCAGCGGCCGCCTTTCACGTTAAATGAATAGCGTCCCGGGCCATAACCACGGACGCGGCTTTCCGGTACGCCGGCAAACAGGTCACGAATCGGCGTAAATAGCCCGGTGTAAGTTGCAGGGTTAGAACGTGGTGTACGGCCGATCGGGCTTTGGTCAACGTCGACTACTTTATCGAAAAATTCTAAGCCATCAATTTCGCCGAATTCAGCCGGTTCTGTACTGCTGCCATAAAGATGCTGCGCGACCACCCTATATAAAGTGTCATTAATCAATGTGGATTTGCCGCTACCGGAAACACCGGTAATGCAAGTCAATAACCCCACAGGCAATTTGAGTGTCACATCTTTAAGATTGTTACCGGTTGCATTGCTCATCTTAATCCAGCGAGCGGGATCAGCTGCTGTACGTTTTTTGTTATAGATGATTTGCCTTTTACCACTCAGATATTCGCCAGTAAGCGATTGAGGATTCGCCTGAATCTGGGCTGGGGTGCCTTCGGCCACAATCTGGCCACCATGCTCACCGGCACCAGGGCCGATATCGACTACATAATCTGCCGCCATAATGGCGTCTTGGTCATGTTCAACCACAATCACGCTGTTGCCGATGTCGCGCAGGCGCTTCAAGGTATCAAGCAGCCTATCATTATCGCGCTGATGCAAGCCGATAGAGGGTTCATCCAACACATACATCACACCCGTTAAGCCGCTACCGATTTGTGATGCCAAGCGAATGCGTTGCGCTTCGCCACCAGAGAGGGTTTCTGCGGAGCGTGATAATGAAAGATATTCCAAGCCAACGTTAGTGAGAAATTTGAGGCGGTTACTGATTTCTTTAACGATTTTATCGGCAATGGCGAGTTTCGCACCAGTCAATTCAAGGCTATCAAAGAAAGTAAGCGCTAACTTAAGCGGTACTTCACATACTTCGTGAATGTTCTTATTACCCACCTTCACATGACGCGCTTCTTTGCGTAAACGCGTACCAGCGCACTCGGGACAGCTTTGAGAGTTTAGGTATTTGGCCAATTCTTCGCGCACGGTTTGCGAATCGGTCTCATGGTAGCGGCGTTTTAGGTTATTTAATATGCCTTCAAACGAATGGGTTTTCTGGAAGAACGTACCGCGTTCGTTCAGATACTTGAAGGCAATTTCCTCTTTGGCGCTGCCTTGTAACAATACGTGTTGTACATGCTCACTTAATTTTTCAAAGGGTGTATCCAGGTCAAATTTATAATAACTGCTCAAGCTCGAGAGCATTTGAAAATAGAATTGGTTGCGCCTGTCCCAGCCTTTAATCGCACCCGCCGCTAAGGATAAATGCGGAAAAGCTACGACGCGTTTAGGATCAAAAAAGTTGATGTTGCCCAAGCCATCACAGCTTGGGCAGGCACCCATCGGATTATTGAATGAGAATAGGCGAGGTTCTAACTCTGCAAGTGAGTAGTCACACATTGGGCAAGAAAACTTAGCAGAGAATAGGTGTTCTTTTTCCGTATCCATCTCTACCGCAATCGCTTTACCATCCGCTAAGCGAAGTGCCGTTTCAAATGATTCGGCAATACGCTGTTTCATATCGGCTTTAACTTTTATACGGTCAACAACAACGTCTACATTGTGTTTGGTCGTTTTCGCCAGCTGAGGCAATGCATCAACTTCATAAATCTTGCCATCGATACGTAAGCGCACAAAACCTTGAGCTTTTAGTTCATCAAACAAATCGAGCTGTTCACCTTTGCGGTTGCTTACCACAGGCGCCAATATCATGAGTTTGGTGTCTTCAGGCAAAGAAAGCACACTATCCACCATCTGGCTGACAGTTTGTGATTCCAGCTTAGTACCATGCTCAGGGC
>JACDEP010000116.1 GCA_013816325.1 Methylotenera sp. | reverse complement strand
CACCTATTGTGCCAGGCGTGGTCTTGCTGGATGAGGTCATGCATGCCATTGTTAATTACACAGGCGTAGTTGCGACAGCTTGGCAGATAAGCTCGGTTAAATTTTTGAGCCCGTTAAAGCCCGGTGAGTCTGTCATTATCGAACATGAGCAATCAACGAACGGTTCAATCAGATTTGAAGTGCTTTGCGTAGGACTTGAAGGTAACCGCCACATTGTGACGGGCAGCCTGGTATTAAAAGCCAATACAGTTGATAGTCCAATATGACGGAGCATAAGAAAAGCAATTACCAAAAATCTGCACCTTGGCTGAAGCGTAAAGAGCGTAGCAATATGCTCATGCTGCGTATCATGAGATGGATATCATTGCGCTTGGGTCGTAGTGTAGCGCGCTCGGTTCTGCACTTGATCGCGCTATATTTTGTGTTATTCGCGCCCGCTAGCCGGCGAGCGTCTTTAGGTTATTTGCCGCGCGCACTCGGGCGGCCCGCCACATTGGTCGATCTATATAAACATTTTTTTTGTTTTGCTACGACTATCCATGACCGTATTTACCTGATTAACCGACGGTTTGATCTGTTCGATATTGACATTCAAGGTGAAGACGCTATACGTCCGTTAATCGATGCGAAAAAAGGCGTACTGCTCATGGGAGCACATCTAGGTAGCTTTGAAGTAATGCGGGCCATTGGGCGGCAAGTACCAGGCTTAAGTGTGGCAATGGTCATGCATGAGGATAATGCCCAGAAAATCAATTCCATATTAGCTGCGATCAACCCGGAAGCCTCTATGGACGTTATCCCTCTAGGGCATATCGATTCCATGCTACAAGTACAGCAACATTTGGATGAGGGTATGCTAGTGGGGATGCTATCAGACCGCACATTGGGCGATGAGCCCATGGCACAGGTGGAATTACTCGGTGCTACTGCGGCAATCCCAACCGGACCATTCCGCATGGCGGCTTTGCTCAGGCGCCCTGTCGTTTTCATGGTAGGTTTATATATGGGTGGTAATCGCTATCAGGTGCATTTTGAAACGCTGGCGGATTTTTCAGACATCGCACGTGGTCAGCGTGATCAAGCTGTTGATGCCGCGATTGCCCGTTATACAGAATTACTGAATCGATATACGCGTTTAGCCCCTTATAATTGGTTTAACTTTTTCGATTACTGGCAATCCGTTCCTGCAACCTTAGTGAAAAGAGTCAAAAACATCCATGAATAATCGTTTTCTATCTTTATGCCTATTGTTATGTGGCTTATTGCTAATGGCTTCCTTCAGCCACGCAGCCAGCAACTGGGATTTGGACCAGCTCATGCAGTCTTTGGCTACCAATCAAATTGGTCATGCCAGCTTTATTGAGAAAAAATCCATCGCAATTCTGGACAAGCCCGTGGAATCATCCGGTGAGTTGTTTTATACCGCGCCAGACCGCTTGGAGAAACGCACCCTGAAGCCCAAAGCCGAAAGCATGGTATTGGATAAGGATAAATTGATCGTGGAGCAACGCGGTAAAAAGCATGTGCTGTCATTACAAAGCTATCCTGAAATAGCCGCATTTATCGATAGCATACGCGGCACATTAGCTGGCGATCGCAAAGCATTAGAACGTACTTACAAGTTAAGCATGGCAGGCGATGAAGACCATTGGAACCTAACCCTATTACCACTTACAGATAAAATGAAAAAAGTGGTGGCCAGCATCAATATTACCGGATCCGGTAACGCGTTGGCCGCGATAGAAATCAAGCAAGCGGATGGCGATAATTCAATCATGACGATCACACCGCTACCAGTGCCATAAGTGTTATCGCACTTAGTTTCAGATTAATTTATTCGTGAATTCAAACACATCATATTTTTCCAACCTTCGTCATAGCAAGGCCGCAATAGCGATCTGGCTGGTCATGATAGCCATCAGCCTAGTCGTTATCGGCCGTAGCCACTTTACCGCAGACTTATCGGCTTTCTTGCCTAGTAATCCTACGGCTGAGCAACAGTTGCTCATGGATCAGCTAAAAGATGGACTCGCTTCACGCTTAATATTGGTTGGAATAGAAGGTGCGGATGCGGACACCCGCGCCAACCTTTCTAAAACCATTGCCCAGAAGCTACGCCAAAACCCTGCATTTGTCACCGTCAACAATGGCGAGCCTATCACCACCGAGCGTGACCAAGCCTACCTATTCAATAACCGTTACTTGTTAAGCCCGGTGATGACGCATGAGCATTTCAGTGTCACTGGCCTACATGAGGCTCTCAGTGACAGCATAGACCAGATTGCTTCACCAGCCGGACTATTGACTAAATCTTTATTACCGCATGATCCCACCGGCGAGATGCTGCAATTATTGGCTGCGATGAATGCCGGCAATCGCCCACAAATGGTAGAAGGTACATGGGCGTCCAGCGATGGCAATACCGCCTTATTACTCTTACAAACAAGCGCTGTTGGCTCTGATACCGAAGCGCAAAAGCAAGCCATACAGGCGGTTCAAACAGAATTCGATCATGCAGTAAAAATTATCAAGATCAGTCCGCAACCGCAACTACTGATGACTGGTCCGGGCGTATTTTCAGTGGTGTCCCGCGATACAATCAAAAGCCAAGTACGCGTCATATTTATTGTCAGCACCGTGTTGATCGCCTTATTGCTGCTCGCCGTTTATAGGTCAGTCACGGCGTTGCTGTTAGGGTTTTTACCGGTAGCAACCGGCATATTGGCAGGTATCGCATCCGTGAGTATTTGGTTTGGTGTGGTGCACGGTATCACACTCGGTTTTGGTACGGCTTTGATAGGTGAAGCGGTCGACTATTCCATCTACTTGTTCATGCAATCCGATCATGGCGGCGATAAAGCACAAAACCGCAAAAAATGGATTCAGCGGGTATGGCCGACAGTAAGGTTGGGCGTGCTGACCTCGGTCTTTGGCTTTGCTGCGTTGCTGTTATCAGGCTTTCCGGGGTTAGCCCAATTAGGACTGTATTCGGTAGCGGGGCTGATTGCCGCTGCTGCAATGACGCGTTTCGTGTTGCCGTCTTTATTACCGGCTGATTTTAGTATCCGTGACGTGAGCAAAGCTGGTTTGAGATTGTCTGGCTATGCTTCAATGGCTAGAGCTTTGCGTTGGCCGGCAATTATATTAGTAGCCTTGTCTTGCATTGTCGTATACCAGCATCATGATCGCTTGTGGAATACTCAGCTTGCGGCGCTAAGCCCCGTGTCAGCGGCTGACCAGGCGTTGGATTCCAGACTGCGGGCAGGCATGGGAGCGCCGGATGTTCGTTACGTAATCGTCGTCTCAAGTGATAGCCAAGAAAATGTGCTTCGCGATACCGAAAAAGTATCGACTGCTTTGCAAGCATTAGTTGATAAAGGCGCACTCGCTAGTTTTGACAGTGCCAGTCATTACCTGCCCAGCTTCACGACCCAAAAAATCAGGCAATCCAGCTTGCCTACCGCAAATGAATTAAAGCCTAGATTAGCGGCTGCAGTAAAAGACTTGCCGGTGCAAGCTGCTATCTTTGCGCCTTTTTTAGCCGATGTAGAAATCGCGCGTACCAAGCCTTTATTACAGCGCAGCGATTTGCAAGGCACATCGATGGCGATGGCGGTTGATGCCATGCTGTTACAGCAAGGCCCGCATTGGAGCTCACTCATACCGCTAACTGCACCTGAAGCTGGCGATATCGATGCGACCCAAGTACGTGCTGTGCTTAATCAAGTTCATACCCAAGTTAAAAATGCCTTATTTGTGGATATGAAAACTGAATCCAATCGACTGTATTCCGGATACATGCAAGAAGCGATACTGCTATCACTGGCGGGCGTAGTAGCGATTATCATCCTGCTATTGTTGGTACTGCGTTCACCAAAGCAAGTCTTGGCAGTCATCGCTCCGCTAGCCGCTGCCGTGCTCACCGTAATGGCAGGCTTAGCCTTATTTGGCCAGCAACTCATTATCTTGCATCTGATTGGCCTGCTCCTGATCGTGGCTATCGGCTCTAACTATGCTTTATTTTTTAATCCCACCATTAAGCAGGGCATTGAGGTTATCTCACCCGGCACTTACGCTTCCTTGCTATTCGCGAATGTAGCCACAGTGCTAGGCTTCGGGCTATTGGCTTTTTCCAGTGTGCCGGTATTACAGGCAATGGGTGTGACTGTTGCGCCGGGCGTTGTATTGGCGCTTATTTTCTCAGCAGTATTTGCCCGGAGTACCGGTTAAGACCAATGCGGCACATTATTGACTTGGCGAATGCCGGTAAAAAAGCCAAGACGCTGATTATTCTTCTACCAGGTGCGGGGCATCAACCGGAGGATTTCATAGCGCAAGGTTTTGTGACAGCAGTACGCCAGCGCCAGTTAGAGATCGATCTCATCATGGCGGAATTGGCGTTTGACCAGATTGCCGATCAAACTGCACTATGTGAAATACACAATACCGTAGTGCAACCTTCTCTGCCCTTTGGCTATCAGAACATATGGTTAGCAGGAATTTCCATAGGCGGTTATGTTGCTATCGCCTATGCGAATCGCTATCCCGGGCAAGTGACAGGCTTATTGCTGCTGGCACCCTACCCCGGCAACCGCATTACGACGGGTGAAATTGCCCTTGCAGGGGGCATCCGTACTTGGGAACCTGATGCCATAACGGCTGATGATACCGAACGTGGCAATTGGTATTGGCTAAAAAACCATATAAATACTACACACGTAGATACAACATACTTGGATATTAGGCATGTCAATACTACAGAAGTACATATAGGTTATGGAGAGGATGATCGCTTTGCAGGAGGTATCGCAATGATGGCGCAAGTATTGCCTGAAAACCATGTCGATAAAATTTCCGGCGGCCATGTATGGCCTGTATGGCAACAGTTATGGCACAATTTCTTGGATAAAAGATTTGGTACAAACTCATGACCAATGCACAAATAAAGGATTGGCAACCCACCTTATTGATTAAAGTCTCAGTTATCCTGCATGCTGTTTTATTAGTAGGCTTGCTAGCCGCCCCTCACCTATGGCACTGGCTATTAGCTATATTGATAGCCAATCATCTGGTGGTTGCAACGGTAGGTTTATGGCCACGCAGCAATTGGTTAGGACCTAACTGGACGAAACTACCGGAAGTGGCAGCGCGACGCAATGAAATCGCTCTTACCATTGATGACGGCCCGGAGCCGCAAGTAACGAAGCCAGTGTTGGATATACTAGACCGTTACAATGTTAAGGCGACTTTTTTTTATATAGGCACACAGGCACTGCAACACCCTGAACTATGTCGCGAGATTATCCAGCGTGGCCATGCCATTGAAAACCATAGCCAACGCCATAAGTTATATTTTTCACTGTTTGGTTTGAATGGCATCTTGCGCGAAGTTACGGATGGACAGGAAACCTTAAGTAGCATCACAGGGATACGCCCACAGTTCTTCCGAGCACCGGCAGGTTTGCGTAATCCATTCCTTGAACCAGTTTTGAGCCGATTAGGATTGCGCTTAGCTAGCTGGTCGGTAAGGGCTTTTGATACTAAAATCAAAGATTCAGAAAAAGTAAAGAATACACTTATTGCCGGGCTTAGACCTGGAGCCATTATACTGTTGCATGACGGCAACGCCGCCCGTACCCAAACCAATGTGCCCATCATCGTAGCCGTATTACCGGCTTTGTTAGAAGCTGCCCGTGAAAAAGGCCTGCAATTTGTAACATTGGTCAAAGCAGCCAGCTGATACTACTTACAATAATTTGACGGTCGGTTATACTCAAATCATGCCGAATTTCCAGCATTAAAAATGCATTAAGAAAGCCTATATTTTTGAAACCATTATTACTCTCACATTTCACCGCAACCAGTTGTATAGGCCAAGGCCTGCAACAGACATTAGACGCGTTGCTGCAAGGTAAAAAAACACTCAAACCTTGTGATTTTGAAACCGTAGACTTAGTGACTTTTATTGGAGAAGTCGAAGGTCTTGATGAAGTGAAAATGCCAGCTGGCATGACGGAATATGGCTGCCGGAACAATCGCCTGGCTCTATTAGGACTTGAACAGGATGGTTTTGATAAGGCTGTTAGCGCCGCTGCTACAAAATATGGGCCTGATCGTGTCGGTGTTTTTTTAGGCACCAGCACCTCAGGGATATTGGAAACAGAGCTTGCTTTTCGCAATCGAGATAATGTGACGGGGGCGCTACCTGAAGACTTTACCTACAGCAAAACCCAGAATACATATTCTGTTGCAGACTTTATCCGCCATTATTTCAATCTAAGCGGTCCTGCCTTCGTTGTATCCTCCGCCTGCTCCTCCAGCGCCAAGGTGTTTAGCGTTGCGCGCCGTATGATAGAAGCGGGATTGATCGATGCTGCAGTAGTCGGTGGTGTCGATACTTTATGTTTAACGACCCTGTACGGCTTCAATTCCTTAGGGCTGCTTTCAAGTCAGGCGTGTCGGCCTTATGATATCGCTAGAGATGGCATCTCGATTGGTGAGGCCGCAGCCTTTGCCTTGGTCGAGCGCCCTACCGAAAATATGGATGAAAGCGCAGTATTGTTATTAGGAATCGGCGAATCCAGTGACGCCTACCATATGTCATCCCCCCATCCGGAGGGATTAGGGGCCAATATGGCCATGCAGCAAGCTTTGCAAAGCGCTGATTTAACGGCATCCGATATCGATTACATCAACCTGCATGGTACTGCTACCCCTAGTAACGATGCCGCAGAAGCTAAAGCGGTGACTGCGGTATTCGGCCATAGTGTGCCTTGCAGTTCTAGCAAAGGCGCAACCGGGCACACCCTAGGCGCTGCTGGCGCTGTAGAAGCAGTAATCTGTGCGCTGGCTTTACAGCATGGCTTTATTCCAGGCGGGCTCAATACGCAAGAAATTGATTCGGGGCTCCAACTGGATTATCGGCTTAAAAATC
>JACDEP010000115.1 GCA_013816325.1 Methylotenera sp. | reverse complement strand
CTACTACTCTATACAGGAGTAGCTATTAACGATGGTATAGATGCCTTTAAAGACAGCGTACAGACCTATCTGCAGTCTTCACCCCGCAGCCAGTTCTTAGAATGGTCTTACAGGGAAATTGATCCTGATATATTCGGAGAAGAGCTGAATAATCCTTGTTATGCTGACACAGACAGGATTGCCGCAGTCATCTTAAAAATCACCAATTCTAGATAGGTTTGCCTTCATACACATAGAGCGAGCGAGGCTCCAGAACGAGTGTTTTATTGGTTTTTGATGTATTGGTATGCAAGGGAGTTTCTATCAAGAGCTCCAGTTTGTAACCCTCACAATCAGGAATATTCGCAGTCACCTTGACGTGAGAAGCGTTAATGAATACCACAATTGCAGAATCCTCTTTATTCAGCGAAACGAATTTTACGATCATGGATTTGTTATTAGGGTCTCCCCATTGTTCGTGGGTCATCGCCTGACCATTCACATTAAACCAAGTTACATCGGAATTTCCATGGTCATTCTTTTTACCTGTAAGGAATTCAGCACGTGAAATTGCGTTGAATTTTTTACGTATCTCGGTCATCTGACCAACAAAATCTATTAAATTGTTATCGGCATTATTCCAATTGACCCAGCCAATATCATTATCTTGGCAATAAGCGTTGTTATTACCACCTTGTGAATTATAAAGCTCGTCCCCCGCCAAAAGCATGGGAATACCTTGTGACAATAATAATGTTGCCAAGAAATTACGTTTTTGTTTGGCGCGTAATTCGTTAATCTCGGCAGAGTGGGTTTCACCTTCCGGACCGCAGTTCCAGCTACGGTTATCGTTAGCACCATCTTGGTTATTTTCTCCATTGTCTTCATTATGCTTTTCGTTATAAGAAACCAAATCGCATAAGGTAAAGCCGTCATGGGCAGTCACAAAATTCACACTGGACCAAGGCTTACGGTGATTCTCATTGAAAAGGTCACTGGATGCAGCAAAACGGCTGGCAAAGCTCGAAAGCACGCCTTCTTTACCCGTCCAGAACTCACGGGTCACATCACGATAATCACCATTCCATTCTGAAAATCCAGGGGGGAATGAGCCAAGCTGGTATCCACCAGGGCCTACATCCCATGGCTCTGCAATAAGCTTACATCTATTGAGGACCGGGTCTTGCAACATCGCGTGGAACAACGGATGCTCAGGCGTAAAGCCATTTTCATTCCGGCCTATAGTCAGCGCTAAATCGAACCTAAATCCGTCGATGCCATAGACGGTAGCCCACATCCGCAGGCTATCCATAATCATTTGTAGCACTTTGGGATGAGAGGTATTTAAAGCATTACCGCAACCAGTAAGATTGTCAAAATAACGTGGATTGCCCGGCAGTTCTTTGTAATAACTTAAACTATCGATACCTTTCCAAGAAAGGGTAGGCCCTAAGTGATTGCCTTCACAAGTATGGTTGTAAACCACATCTAATATCACTTCTATGCCCGCCTCATGCAGCGCATCGACCGTCTGGGCTATTTCTTCAAGTTCACCGGAATGCATATAAGCAGCTTCCGGGGCAAAATAGGCCATGGTGTTATAGCCCCAGTAGTTAGCCAATTGTTTCTCTACCAGATGTCGGTCTTGCATAAAGGCGTGTATGGGTAACAGTTCAATTGCGGTGATACCAATTTTATGCAAATGTGAAATCATCGCTGGATCCGCAAGTGCTGCAAAAGTCCCACGGATATCATTGGGTATCAGTGGGTGTTGCATGGTCAGGCCTTTTACATGCGCTTCATAGATAATGGTTTTAGGCCAACGAATATTAGGTTTATCTAATTTAATTAAAATTTGTGGATCTACTACGATAGCTTTAGGTAGGAATTTCGCGCTGTCACGAATATCCATAATCAGATCTGCGTCTTCTACATCGTCAATGGTATATCCATATAAAGCGTCATCCCATTGCAGCTGGCCGTGAAGTTTTCTAGCGTAAGGATCTAGTAATAATTTATTATTGTTAAAGCGCTGGCCTTCTTGCGGGGACCATGGCCCGTTAACGCGATAACCATAGCGTTGCCCTGGTTGTATGCCTTGAAGGTAACTATGCCAAACGCCATTGGTACATTCTTTTAGCTCAACTCGCTCAATCTCACTGTTGCCGTCTTTATCAAATAAACATACAGTTACTCCAGTGGCATTATCTGAAAATAAGGCAAAGTTAACTCCTTTTCCGTCATAAGTGGCGCCGCGTGGATAAGGGGAGCCTTCTTTTATGATGCGCATGGTAATACAGTCCTCTGATTAAATTGCATCTCAAAACCTAGTCTTTGAAGTGAAACGGGATTATTGAAGATAATCTAATAAAACCATTGCCATAAATATCGGCATAAATAGAAATCTACGATAAGAGTTGTCCTACAAATTTTAAGCTAGACTAGTTTAGACTAGTGAGGCAATGCTGATCTTTAGCATATAGAATTAGATCGGCATTGTTTTTGAAATGCATTTTTTTGAGGATTTTAGAACGGAACACACTGACAGTGCTGGTGGAAATATTTAAATCGTTAGCTACGCTAAGAATGGATTTACCATTAACGAGTTTAAAAAATACTTGTAATTCCCGTTTTGATAAGGAATCATGAATTTTTCTATTTGATAAAGCATTTAAAGCTTTTTTTTGCAGGTTTTCGGGCTTAACGTACTGTATTCCATTCGAAATCACATCAATGGCTTCTACAATTTCTTCAACCCCATATTTTTTGGAAATATAGCCATTGCACCCCAGCCGTAAATAGTTAGAAGCATAGTCCAGCTCCTCACTACCATTCACTATGAGCAAAGGCGTTTTTGGATAAGCTTGCTTAGTGTCCAAAAAAGTTTCTATGCCATCGCTACTGGGTATAGAAATATCCATAATGATAATGTCTGGACTCTTTCTACTTTTAGTTCTGCTCATTCCAGCATGTTCTTCGATGACGTGAAGATTCTTATTCGTATTAATAAGCTTACGTAAAGAAGTCCGTACAAAGCGGAATCCACCAATGAGTAATATCTTTTTCATATCAACGCTACACCAATCAAAACTTGATGGTAACAACCCTGGTTTTTGATAGATGTAGGAATACGCTTAATATTTTGTAGGAAAATAGCTTCTATTTTTAAGTGATTATTTAGATTACCTCCTCACAAATACAGGGCCTTAGGCGCATTCTTACGTGGCTATAAGCATAAGCTTACAGAGCTACTCTTCGTCATTCGCTATAATTTGGGTGAGTGGTTGATTAGACAGACTAAAGGGGCACATATGCACGATTGGTTACAAGTAAATACTTTATTAAACATACATGCTACACAATGGCTATACGCCGTATTGCTCACCATTTTTTATTTCTCGCTAATACTTGGTGTATGGAAGTTTACCATTTTCAAGTTAAAACGGATTTCTGCTAACACTGTTAACGTTATTGATGATGTCCTACTAGAAGTACTGCAGAGTACTGAATATCTGACTTTCGCCATGTTGGCTATTTTACTCGGCATGCGCATCCTAGAGTTGCCAGAAAAGTGGGTCAACAGGTTAGATCACGTGACTTTTATCGTGCTGGGAATCCAAGTTGCGATATGGGTCAGTAAAGCGATTACGGTTTGGACCAATCGAAAGCTTACCAGCAGGGACGGCGAAATACCCAATCCGGTCATCACGGCAATGCTTTCCTGGGTATTCAAAGTAGTCATTTGGACTATCCTATTGCTTACGGTATTAGCAAATGTCGGCGTCAATATAACCGCTTTTGTCACCAGTTTGGGTATTGGTGGCGTTGCAGTGGCGTTAGCAGTTCAGAATATATTAAGCGATCTCTTCGCATCGCTTTCTATTGGTTTAGATAAACCTTTTGTGATTGGAGACTTCATTGTATTCGGCAATGTACTAGGCACTGTAGAGCGAATAGGGCTTAAAACCACACATATTCGGAGCTTGGATGGGGAACAGATTGTCTGCAGTAATACCGAGTTGCTAAAAAACACTATCCATAACTATAAGCGTATGTCGCAGCGCCGCGTGGTATTTGGCTTTGGAGTGAGATACGACACACCGCCAGATAGCTTGGAAAAAATCCCGGCAATGATCAAAAAGAGCATTGAAAAAATCGAGAAGACTCGTTTCGATAGGGCGCACTTCAAGGGGTTTGGAACGGTCACCCTAGATTTTGAAGTGGTTTATTTTATTGTTACAGATGATTTCAATCTTTACATGGATATTCAGCAATCCATAAACTTGACAATAATGCGTGAACTGAAAGCGTTGAATGTGGACTTTGCTCTTCCAGGTATTAACCTAGTCGGTTTGCATCCTATTCTTCGTATGGATCTCGATAAATCGACATCATCCCCTCATAAGTAGATTCTTACGATATTTTGCTATTTTGGCCTATATCTCCAAAAGGCTAATTCATAGAAAGTACATATTCATTTTCAAAAATGCACAGCTTTTTAGGAGAAAAATATGATGAGTAACGATGATGCAATTTCAACCTTAAATGATTTAATCGAGATTTCCAAGGACGGTGAAGAAGGCTTTTTAAAATCATCTGAAACCGTGGATGACCCGCAACTAAAAACTTATCTCCACAGACGCTCACAAGAAGTAAAGGAAAGCGTTTTAGAACTACAAGATTTGGTTCGCGCGTTAGGGGGTGAGCCTGCAACTTCCGCCTCTTTAGGTGGATACCTACACCGTCGTTGGATCGAAATTAAAACAGCGATTGTTAATAACGATAATCTAGCAGTGCTTAATGAAGTTGAGCGCGGCGAAGATGTAGCATTAAAGGCCTATCGTGAAGCTGCAGAAAAAGACTTACCGCCAATGGTTAGGTTGGTGGTATTACGCCAATTGGATGGCGCACAACGTAACCATGACCAAGTAAAACAGTTGCGCGACCAGTTAGAATTGCAAACCCATTAATTATTTGCCATCAATATATAAAGGACTAAAAATGATCGATACCAATAGTATTAAACCAGAAATGCCTGTTGTCTGCTCCTTAGGTGGCCAATTTGCCACTGTAGATCACATGGAGGGCTCAGATAGCATTAAGCTTAAGAAGGATGAAACAGGTATTCATCACTATGTTCCCCTAAGTTGGGTTGTTTCAACTGAGGATGGTAAAGTTAAAGTGGACAGGCCGGGTGAAGAGGCCATGCAAGAATGGTCCACCCGCCCAATGAATGGATAATCTCAGATATTATGTAAGTAAAAGCCTAGCGTGAGCTAGGCTTTTTATTGTTACTAAAATTAGGTTATAAGGCCTAGAGTTATAAGGCTTAGAGTTTATGGGCCAAACTTTTGAAGGCATCTGCAAGTTTACCTATAGTTGCAGGTCTTATTAACCTTTCTACTTCAACCCATCCTTAAAAAAAATAAGAGTAGGCCATAATTTAACGCCATACAACCGACCTAACCTTTTACCTTTTCATCTTCAATTTTAGTGCGCTCTACTAGTGGATATAAAACAGATACGCTATCAATTAAAGGTTGGGCGCTTTTACAGATACCGCACCAGTTCGCACCAAACTCCAATACCACCAAGTCATTCCATGTACTCAATGAATCAACTAATTTGTACATACAGTCACTATTTCGTTGTGGCAAAACTAATGATGAGTTTCATTAAGTAGATCGTCATAACAACTAGAGGTAAAAATAGAATCCACTTCCTCTCCATGCATTCCGCAACGTTAAGTTCATTAGATTGTTCATTAGCCTTCAATAACAAATAAAATACCTTGGCTATCATTTGTAATCAAAGCATAAGGGCAAACCTTGCAAATCCATTTTTCTCTAGTAATTCCTTTAGATTGGCTAAACAATTTGAATAAGATTCTTTTTCATTTAGTCATTAAAGTAATAAATAAGTATTTAAGTGTCTTACCGCACAGACCACTATTATTAATAAATAATTCAATACATAACATTTTAAATTCTTAAAGTTATGCGTTCAACATCAAGATGAATTTTGAATTTTTTCTCTGCTTTTAAGTTCTTTGGTATAGCTCTATAATCGAATAAATAATATGAAAAAAGCCATGCCTATCATTATAACCGCCATTGTTACTGCCATAGTTGTGCTACTCCTAATGAATTTTTTCACTGGTGAGAAAAAAATCCAAAAGAAGCTAGATACTAGTTATGGTGTAGATGATCCTCAATTCTCGCGCTCAGTTAGCGCTTTGCTTGGGCCGCCATTTATAGCCGGTAACGAAGTGAAACCCCTGAACAATGGTGATGAAATTTTTGCCGCGATGCTTAAAGGTATTAAAGATGCTAAACAAACTATTACCTTTGAAACGTTCATTTACTGGAACGATAGTATTGGGGAAGAATTTGCAGTTGCATTAAGTGAGCGTGCGAAAGCCGGTGTGAAAGTACATGTGCTGCTGGATTGGTTAGGCAGCGTTAAGATGGATCAAAAGAAGCTAGATCAGATGACTAAAGCAGGCGTCCAGATACAGCGATATCATAAGCCGCATTGGAGTCATCTGACACGTCTTAATAATAGAACACACCGTAAGTTGCTCATCATTGATGGAAAGCTAGGTTTTACTGGAGGTGTAGGTATTGCAGATCAATGGCGTGGTAACGCTAGAAATCCTGATGAATGGCGTGATTCACATTACCAAGTGACTGGGCCGGCAGTCGCACAAATGCAGGCGGTATTCATGGATAATTGGATCAAAGCGCAGGGTAAGGTATTACACGACCAATCTTATTTCCCGGCGCTAAAACCTACCGGCGATATGGATGCCCAAATGTTTAGTAGCTCCCCAAGTGGCGGTAGCGAATCAATGCAACTGATGTATTTAATGGCAATCACTGCCGCCCAACACACCATTGATTTGTCTATTGCTTACTTTGTCCCGGATGAGTTAGCAGTTAATGCCCTTATTGCAGCAGCAAAACGTGGAGTTAAAATCAGGATTATTACCCCGGGTGAGTATATTGA
>JACDEP010000221.1:1907-2417 GCA_013816325.1 Methylotenera sp. | reverse complement strand
CCTCGAGGAGCCCCTGTTCGTATACGAGATGTAGCACAAGTGAATTTAGGTGAAGAATTACGCACCGGTGCAGCAACCGAAAATGGCAAAGAAGTTGTACTTGGAACAGTGTTCATGTTGATGGGCGAAAACAGCCGCACAGTATCGGTACGCATTGACAATAAGCTTGCAGAAATTAATAAAACATTACCCTCCGGCGTTAAAGCTGAAGCAGTTTATAATCGCACTACTCTAGTCAATGCAACAATTAACACCGTTAAGAATAATTTACTGGAAGGTGCTTTATTGGTAGTCATTATTTTATTTTTATTTTTAGGAAATGTGCGGGCGGCCTTAATTACTGCCGCCGTAATTCCTTTAACGATGCTGTTTACAATTACAGGTATGGTGAGTAATAATATTAGTGCCAACTTGATGAGTTTAGGTGCTCTTGATTTCGGCTTGATTGTCGATGGCGCTGTAATCATCGTTGAAAACTGCATTAGAAGATTTAGTGAAGCTCAGCAACAA
>JACDEP010000221.1:0-1897 GCA_013816325.1 Methylotenera sp. | reverse complement strand
CGTTTAAAGCTGACCGAAACAGCTACCTTTGAAGTCATTCGCCCAAGTGTTTTTGGTGTATTTATCATTACCGTTGTCTACTTGCCCATTCTTACTTTAACCGGTGTTGAGGGAAAAATGTTTTTGCCCATGGCTCAAACCGTTATTCTGGCACTGCTAGCATCTATGCTTTTTGCGCTAACTTTTATACCTGCAGCAATAGTGATATTACTCGGTGGAAAAGTCACTGAAAAAGAAACCTTCATTATGCGCTATGCTATGAAGGCATATACGCCACTACTGAATTATTGTTTTCAATGGCGGGTTATTGTAAGTACCAGTGCGGGTATATTGGTCATAATAAGTCTTCTTCTCGCTATGCATTTAGGTGGAGAATTTATCCCAAGCTTAGATGAAGGAGATATTGCTCTTCATGCATTACGCATTACAGGCACTAACCTTACTCAAGCAATCAAGATGCAACACTTATTGGAAAATCGCATTAAACAATTTCCAGAAGTAGAACGTATTTTCTCTAAATTAGGCACCGCGGAAATTGCAAATGATCCAATGCCACCTCATGTCGCTGATACTTTTGTGATATTAAAACCTAGAAAAAACTGGCCAGATCCCAAAAAAACTAAAGTTGAGATAGTGAATGAAATTGAAAAAGCGGTACAACAAATACCCGGCAATAATTATGAGTTCACTCAACCTATTCAAATGCGTTTCAATGAATTAATTTCGGGCGTTCGTAGTGATATAGCTATCAAAGTATTCGGTGATGATATGATAGTACTGCAGAAGGTTGCAGAGACTATAAAAAAAGTATTGATGCGAGTGCCAGGCGCTGCTGATGTGAAAGAGGAACAGGTAACAGGATTACCTTTATTGACTATTGAATTAGACCGTCATGCTTTATCACGTTATGGATTATCCCTAAGTGCAGCACAAGAAGCTGTTCAAATCGCCTTGGGCGGCAAGAAAAGCGGTGAAATTTTTGAAGGTGATAAACGCTTTCCTCTTGTAGTTCGCTTACCAGAGCGTTTACGAACTGACCCTAATGTTTTGCGAAACATTTTTGTGCCACTGCTTAATTCTAATGTAGAGAAGCATTTTATTCCATTGAGCGAAGTGGCCAAAATGGTTCTCAATGAAAGCCCTAATCAAATAAGCCGCGAAAATGGTAAACGACGAGTTGTTATTACGGCGAATGTACGTGGCCAGGATTTGAGTACGTTCGTGAACGAAGCTAAAAAAGTTATTACTGAAGAAGTTAGTATTCCTAGCGGTTATTGGGTAGCATGGGGTGGCCAATTTGAACAATTGGAGTCAGCAACACAACGCTTGGCGGTGGTTGTACCCATCACCCTCCTTATCATTTTTCTATTGTTATTTATCACGTTTGGAAATGTTAAAGATGCTGCCCTTGTTTTTACTGGCGTTCCACTTGCGCTTACTGGAGGGGTGGTTGCTCTGTGGTTACGAGGTCTACCATTGTCAATTTCAGCTGGGGTTGGATTCATTGCACTGTCAGGTGTCGCAGTTTTAAATGGATTAGTGATTATTTCCTTTATCAATAAATTACGTCAACAAAATGGGATTACTCTTCAAGAAGCAGTTCTACAGGGATCAATGGTGCGTTTAAGGCCAGTGCTAATGACAGCACTAGCTGCTTCACTAGGTTTTTTGCCAATGGCTTTATCTGTAAGCATTGGTTCAGAAGTTCAGAGGCCACTCGCTACAGTTGTTATTGGGGGGATTTTATCTTCAACAATACTCACATTACTGGTGTTGCCAGGGATGTATTTTATGCTACACAGTTGGAAAAGCTCCGAATATGAAGAAGAATTCGTCAAATAATTTGAAGGCATGGGGGCCCATTAAAAAGACCCTGCGTCCTGACATTGTAGTACAT
>JACDEP010000008.1 GCA_013816325.1 Methylotenera sp. | reverse complement strand
CTATACTGCCGATAAAAATTATGTGCCAACATTAGCGGCAACGCCAGCAGATGAGGTTGCCCATGTGCTCGGTCAGCTCAAAGCACCAAAAGGGGTATATGCCGTTCTTGGCAATCATGACTGGTGGCGCGAAGGTAATAAGATGGGTGAGGCTTTGGTCCGGCAGGGTATTCACGTGTTGGAAAATGAAGCGACGCCTTTGCCTGGTACGGATGCCTGGATCGTTGGCATAGGCGATGACATCAGGGCCCACGCCAATGTTGAAAAAGCATTAAAGGCATTGCCGCCTTCCGCCCCTGCATTGATAGCCATGCATGAGCCAATAAATTTTGCCGATATCCCCGCGCATATAAACGCTATTTCGTTTGCCGGACATACCCATGGGGGGCAGGTTAATATCCCCTTTGTGGGCGCACTAATGATGACAGGCAGGACGCCAATTAACTGGGCATATGGCTGGGTGCATCACAACTCAAATAGCATGTATGTTACCAGTGGCTTAGGAGTCAGTATGTTGCCGGTAAGATTCAATATGCGACCGGAATGGGTGATGTTTACATACAGTAATTAAATTAATCATCCATCATCAAGCAGTATTATCAATTTAATTATAATCAGTTTAGTTGATTTAATACTTTTATAAACTTTGCTCAATCTAAAATTACTGAATAGCTTAGATACATCCAAATCGCCCGGATGAAGTAAGATCTTGCCTACGCTTGATGTCTGTAATGCCTAAAGATAGGATTCAATTCATTAAAGATTTGTTTATTTGCTTGCGTGATATCTTTTAGTTAGTATGCACTTGTCAAATGCTTAAATAAGAAAAAATAAAATGTTTAGACACTTAGGTTTTGGTTTATTAATTGCTTTACTAATTTATGGTTGGTCTGTAGATGCTCAGTTATCAGTGTCAGAAAAAATTGGTATTGCTTTCCCTCCGCCACCTGAAGTTGCAATTGCAAGGCAAAATCTAGAGTCACTCGCTCAAGCGACTAAAACATCTTTAGTTGAGTTTAATAAAGCTAACTCAGAAAAACTTAAATATAGGTCATTGAATTGTTTGATTAACATGTCTGCAGATCGCTTTGACTCAATCAGTAAAATAAAAAAATTGCCTATAAATGCACATTGTTTAGCGACTATGGATAAAGAATTACAGCAGCTTGTGGAAATGCAACAAGTTGCAATACGCCTATCTCAGCCACCACTTAGACCACAAATTCAACTAGGACAGAAAACGGATATTCATCAACCTATAGACTGGATGACTGCTACAGCAACTTTTGCTTCCAAGTCTGGCGTTGCAGTTTTATCGAGTGAGCGTGGTTTCACAGAAGGCAGTGCTCTTATTTCGTATGACATTAAAGAGAATCACACCATTGCAAAATTAGAATTAATTCGAGGTGCCGATGTAAATAAAATATCATTATCTCCCAATGGGCGAGTGGCTACAGTTACCGCGGGTAAGGGCTTCGGTGGCAAAGAAGTGATATTTTTAGACACTGAAACAGGTAATATCCTTTGTCGTTTAGAAGAAATGATAGGTGTTCAGACTTGGTTGCCAGAAATATCTGCTGCTATATTAAAACACAATGTCAATAGCACTATTTCAATTGCTGACTTCAATACTGGGAAAATCACACCTTACCAATTAGACTCTGAAGTCCAGCGTTGGGCCGTTAGTCTTAGCGATTCACCTTCTCATATGTTAGTTGGAGGAGATAAAGGATTTTATATTGTTAAAAATACTCGTAAAAAAAACACTATCGAGTCTGCAATTCTTAAAAGTTTTGATCCGAAATCGCAGCAATATAATGCTTATGATTCACCATTATCAATGATGGGTGGCAAAGCTGTTATCTTTACGAGAGATAATTTCTTGGTTCAATATGATCTTGGTGATGGCAAGGAAACGCGCATAGAAACCTATCCGTTTTTAGATAATAATTTTAAAAAACTTGATGAAGAACGGCTCTTAGCAAAAGTAAGAAATAGTGATGAATTAAAGGTTTTTAACATTACAGATCAAACATTGTCATCTATTAATGATGCGACCAGTAAAACTGGATCAATATCAGAACTTGTTGGACGCAACGGCTTTATGCGAAAAGAATATGATCAATTTTGGATAGGTGAAGAGTTGGCTCTTGGCGAACCAGTAGCGCTAAAAACCCTATTTGCGGAGATGCAAGCAGAAGCAACATTGAAGCAAATGGAAGAAAAAATAAAAGATCAGAAAGAAATCGGAATTTTTGGAATACCTATATTTGATGAACCACAACCAAAGCTTGAAATGCCGATGGCAGTAGCTTCTGGGACTGAAAGTACATCGAAAGCAGAAATACAAAAGCACACATCATCAAGTGTCCCTCTTATTAAGTCTACATATTTTGGCATTCCATTAATGCCCGCAAATGTAAAGGTTGAGTTTATTGGTGTAAACGATGCAGCAAATACTGTATCTCATGAAATTCCTGTAATGGTAGAAAAGTCTGAAAGACCAATTATTTTAATATTGAGCTCATGTCATACAGTTAATTGGAAGTTAACTAAAAAGACTGGTTCTCGCTTGCTTGCGATCTTTCAACAAATATCGTATGTAGGCCAGCCTTTTTCTTCCATTCAGATAAACAATAGTGATTATTCAACAAGTCAAATGATGAGGTTAAGTGGATGCGTCATTAAAAAAGATACTCCTGAATACAGAGCTCTAAATCAAGAAGCTATTGGGTGGGCTGGCAAATCTATTGAAAAATTTCAAAGCGCTAATGCGGGCATAGTTTTTTCAGTCGGAAACTAAATGGTCTAATGTCAAACTCAAATTAATGTCGATTGCTGCTACCTAGAAAAAGAGAAAATATGTATAAATTAATTGGGTGTTGTCTGCTCGTAGGTGCCCTTATTCTTGGTTGGTTAGTAGATGCCCATTTGTCGCCAGAAGAAAAAATCAACAAGGCGTTTCTTCCGAGTTCTGAAGTTCGTATTTCACTTGAAAATCTACAAGCACTAATTCCTAAAGACGATGCTTCATTAAAATCATTTGAAAGTAACTATAGATCCAAGCTTGAATTAAGAGCACTTAAATGTATGCAAGGAAATTCAATAAGTCGTTTTGATTCAATAAATAAAATTAAAAAGCTAGATATTGATGTTGCCTGCTTTAGAGGGCAAGATGAAGAATTAAAGCAGCTAATAGGAATAACGCAGGTTAGCTACCGTCTTGCACAACCTGCATTAAGACCGATTGTTAAGTTAGGGGCTCCTTCTATCATTAATGATTCTAGTGGTGTGGGACTGACCATGGGTCAGGTAGCTTCAAAAGCAGGCGTTGCTGTTCTTAAAAGCTCAAGTAATGATTTTATTTCAGTTGAAATTCCAAGTGGTAAAAAATTAGCCAGCTTACCAACTATGCCCGATGCTTCAAGTGCCAGCTTTTCACTTTCTCCCAATGGCAGAATCTTGGCTATTCCTGTGCAAAATAGAGAAATTCGTTTTTTAGATAATGAAACGGGGCAGGAGCTATGGCTAGCCAAAGATATGAATCAGATTTACGTTTGGCTGCCAGAAATACAGGTCGCTATCGTCAAAAGTACTATAAAGAATGATGCTAATAGGGAGGATCCATTCAGCTTAATCGATTTTAAAACAGGTCAAATAAAGTCTTATTCCACTGTTTTTGCCAATTCAATACCTTGGGCTTTGCAAGTGAGCGAAACACCGACTCATGTGCTTATTGGAGACTACACAGAGTTTTCCTTAGTTGAATATGCACGTACCTCAAATGAAATTTATGGTTCAGTTATTAAAAAATTCAGCATTAAGTCGAAAGGTAAAGGCATTGGCTATTTAGCACCGACACTTATGCTTAATGGCAAATCAATTGCATTTGCAACTGGAGATCGAAATTATATGTTATTCGATCTTAAGACTGGCGAAGAAAAAGTATTTGAAACAGCAGAGCTTTTCTTGGATAGGTACGCCAAACTTAGTGAAGAAACACTTTTGGTTGATTCTTACATTAATATTTCTAGTGGGGAACGTGCTAAAAAATCATGGGTATTTAATGTAAAAGACTCAACATTATCACCAATTGTAACGATTGAAGCCAGTGTGGGTGACATTTCCGCATTAAATGGACGTATAGGTTTTATACGAAAAGAAAATAAAAAGCTATGGATTGGTGACGAAGTGCAAGTGGGTAAACCAGAAAGACTAGAAACTATTATTACAGGGTATAGGCTTGAAAAACAACTAGCAGAATTGGAAACGGCAGAAAGAATAGCTAAAGCAAGTGATAATGCCTTGAAAGCTGCAGAGGATATTAGTCGCATACAGCAGAAAATGGGAATTAATGGGTCATCAAATACAAATTTAACTGAGTTAAAGGAGAAGATATTGCTGGACCAGCTGCGTATCCAGCAAAGCCAAGTTAATCTGGGGTCTGCATTTAAGGCTTCAGAAGCTTCGTCTGTACCTGGTGCGCCATTTTCTGGCAATAACTATGATGCGATTGCAAATGAAGCAAGAAGGCAAGCCATTTTCAACGTTACTAATCGAATGTTAGGTAATATACCTGTTAATGCTAAAGTTGAAGCTATTGGTGTACATGAAAGTAAAGATCGATCCCCGTCTGGTATCAATGTGATTGTAAAAAAATCACATCAGCCATTAGTCTTAATATTGAGTGGATCAGAACCTGTTCGATGGAATTTAATTAAAGAGCCTGGTGCAAATTTGGTGGCTGTAATTGCTACAGGCACTCGCTTACCTCAAGTATCAGGTGCTGGTGTAACCAAAACCGTCATAATGAGTAGTAATAAATATTATCCCTACGAGCAAAAAGACCCTAGCTATGCTGGTTTAAACAATGATTCGGTAATGTGGACAGGTAAACCCATTAGTAAATTTCAAGGTGTCTACGCTGGTACAACTTTTGTTGTTGGAGATTAAAAAAAGCTCTGCTTAATCCTGCAAAAATCCTAGATTGATAAAAAACTAGAATTTATAACATACTTTTGATTTCAGTCACTTGAGCACATAGTAGTCATTTAATTAAGCAAAACCTGTTAGACCTTTATAGCCCATGGTAAGTATTCAATTTATTGCTTGCTTAATCGCCATAATGAAGTAACCTCAGCTTTGCGGGCTGTGTGAAGAGGATCGCTGACATCTAGCGTTTTACTGTGTTTAGCTTTCGTATCGAGACGTTCGATCACATTCAGGCCCGATGCGGTTATCCAGCCCAATAATTCTTCGCGAGTGCGTAAGCCTAGATGCTCGGCAAAGTCAGATAATACTAGCCAGCCTTCACCATCATTATTTAAATGCGCAGCCAAACCATGGATAAAGCCTTTGAGCATTTTGCTTTTGTCATCGTAAACGGCTGATTCCAATGCTGAACTTGGGTGCGCTGGCAACCATGGTGGATTGCAGACGATTAAATCTGCCTTACCGTATTCGCTGTTTGGGAATAAATCCGCTTCTACGATTTTTACTGCATTCTTCATATCTAGTTTGGTGATGTTCTTTAGTGCACAATCCAAAGCGCGGTGCGAGTTATCAGTAGCGATGACGTTGGTAACACCACGGTTCGCTAGGATTGCCGCCAACACACCAGTACCAGTGCCGATATCAAATGCTAGATTACAAGGCTTAGGTAGCGGCGCCACATCAACCAAATCCAGGTATTCGCCGCGAATGGGCGAGAATACGCCATAACTAGGAAATATCTTGTTGTTGATGACACTGATATCGACGCCATTTTTGCTCCACTCATAAGCGCCGACCAAGCCTAAAATCTCACGTAAAGAAACGACGAATGAATGGGTGCTTTTGCCGTAAGCGTGCTCGCAAGCAGCTTTTACATCCGGTGCGCGGCGTAAATTAATGTTATAGCCCACGCCCACTTCAATGACCAGCATGCCTAAGATACGGGCTTTTTGCGATTGTGCCTGGCGGTGTAAATGAAAGGCCTCGGTCATATTGGCCGGTGCTTTTTTTGGCCTTTTATGTGGGCGGTCTATCCTGCGTGACAATGCTTGCATAAACAGTTTGGCATTTTGGAAATCACCGCGCCAAAGTAACGCAGTGCCTTCGCAGCAAAGTTTATAGGCAGCATCTGCCTTGATGGTGTCGTCGGCGATTTGCACGCGCTTTGGTACCGGCGCATTGTTCTCTGAGTGCCAGACGCTGGATTTTTCCTTATTGGCTTCGGTCCAGCTAATGGTTTGGGTAATGGTTTGTTCTGTGTTCAAAATAAATGTGACCTACGGGTTTCAAAATGGAGTGAGGGTAAAGTCACTGTAAAATATTGGTTTAAAGCAGCTGCGATTTGGTCAGCATGAATACAAACTGATTACCCGATGAGACTTCCAACCAGGTAAATGGTAATTCCGGGTAGGCTTCTAACAAGGCCTCGCGGTTATGGCCAATCTCGACGATAAGCAAGCCTTCGTCATTTAAGTAATGAGCCGCTTCGCGCAGAATAGTGTGCGTATGATCTAAGCCCGCAGGACCGCTGCCCAAGGCTAATTGCGGTTCATTGCGATATTCTGGCGGTAGCATTGCCATAGAAGGCGCATCTACATAGGGCGGGTTGCTTATGATTAAGTCATATTTATTGCCATGTAAGGCTGTAAACATATCTGATTTAAGTGCCTGGACCTGCGCTTGCAGACCGTAGTTCTGGATGTTGATATTGGCTACATCAATCGCGTCTTGCGAAATGTCAACAACGTCAATCATAGCGTTGGGGAAACTATTGGCGAGTAAAATGCCTAAGCAGCCGCTGCCTGTGCAGATATCAGCAGCGCTTGTGATCATTTCAGGAAACTCGATCCAAGGGCTTAAATCTTCGCTGAGCAATTCGGCAATAAAAGAACGCGGCACAATCACACGTTCATCTACATAGAACTTAAAGCCTTGCAACCACGCTTCTTTCACTAGATAAGCCGTAGGTTTATGCAGGGTAATGCGCTGATCGATAAAGGCGGCAACTTTGTTGCGCTCAGCAGTAGTTAAGCGTGCATCCAGGAAATTATTCAGGGTGTCATGAGGTAAATGCAATGCGCTTAGGATGAGCCAAACAGCTTCATCATAGGCATTATCTGTCCCGTGGCCAAAAAAGATGTCAGAGGCTTCAAACTGGCTTACTGCATAGCGCAGCCAATCGCGGATAGTAATTAGTTCTTCAGTGATTTGTGGAGTTGTCATTCATTGAGTTTCTGTAGTTAAGCGATGAATTTATATGGCTAAGCGATGAGTGCTTGCATCGTGAGTTTGTAGGTTTCTTTAAGCGGTTCAATATCCGCTACGCCTACACATTCATTCAATTTGTGAATCGTCGCATTTAATGGCCCGAATTCGATCACTTGTTTGCAAATATCAGCAATGAAGCGTCCGTCAGAGGTGCCGCCGGTGGTAGATAATTCTGGGGCAACGCCATAACAGCTTTCAATGGCGGCACTAATGGCTTCTACCAGGTTGCCACGCGGCGTGATGTAAGGTGGTGAGTATTCCCACTCTAAATCGTAATTCAGGGTATGTTTATCTAAAATGGCATGTACCCGCTCTTTCAAGTTTTGCTCGGTACTACCTTGACCATTGAGCTCCGGACAGAACCGGAAATTGAAAAGGATTTCTACTTCACCGGGCACTACATTGGTAGCACCGGTGCCGCCGTTCATATTGGAAATTTGCCATGAAGTTGGCGGGAAATATTCATTACCTTTATCCCACACGGTTTCTACCATATCTTTTATCGCTGGCGCTACCATATGGATAGGATTCTTTACCAAGTGCGGGTAAGCGATATGGCCTTGAACGCCTTTAACGGTGAGCTTGCCGGAGAGTGAGCCGCGGCGGCCATTCTTGATCATGTCGCCCACGACTTTATTACTGGTCGGCTCGCCAACGATGCAATAATCGATCATTTCCCCGCGTGCTTTCAAGGCTTCTACTACTTTGAATGTGCCGTCGACCGCTACGCCTTCTTCGTCAGAAGTAATCAATAAACCAATAGAGCCGGCATGGCTCGGGTTTTCTGCGACAAATTCTTCAATGCTTGTAATGAAAGCTGCCAATGAGGTTTTCATGTCTGCTGCACCGCGTGCATACAGCATGTCGTCTTTAATAGTCGGTTCAAAAGGTGGCGTGAGCCATTTGTCTAAGGGTCCGGTAGGGACTACATCGGTATGACCCGCAAATACCAGTAAAGGGCCTGAGGGGCCACGTCTAGCATAAAAATTATCTACATCGCCAAAGCGCATTCGTTCTATCTTGAAACCAAGCGGTTCTAGCCGTGAAATCATTAACTCCTGACAACCAGCATCTTCCGGTGTATTAGAACGACGGGAGAGCAGATCCATGGCGAGTTCTAGGGTTTTGCTAGATATATAGTTATTCATGATAATAGATCTTTGTATGTGGCTTCGTTAAAGCCCAGGCTGATGATTTTGCCATTCTTAACTAGGATAGGGCGCTTAATTACAGAAGATTTTTCTACCATCAGTTTGAGTGCAGAATCTGCATCTTGAATTGATGATTTTTCCGCATCGGTGAGATTGCGCCAAGTCATACCAGTGCGGTTTACCAGCTTGTCCCAAGACATCTGTGTTAACCAACCTTCAATCAGGGTGTGGTTTACACCATTCTTTTTAAAGTCATGAAACTCATAAGCAATATTATGATGTTGCAACCAGTCCTTGGCTTTTTTAACGGTGCTGCAATTAGGAATGCCGAATAGCTGCATGAGGGATTTAACGCGTTTTTAATCTAAAAACGTATTTTAACAGTAGCTTACGGTTAAGTGCAGAGATTATGTACTTACTGTACGCATTGGTAATTAAATCTAAATATTTTTTAGATCATCAATGAATTCGCTACTGCTCTCCAATTGAATACTTAATTTTTTCAGTAAGCGGATCAGTTGTTCTTCAGGAACGGGACGTGAGATCAAAAAGCCTTGCATCTGGTCACATCCCAATTCGGTTAAAATCCTGCGCTGGTCTTCTGTCTCAACGCCTTCCGCCACGACATTCAACTCAAGTACATGAGCTAGTGCGATGACGGCTTGAATGATGCCGCGGGTTTTATGATTTTTATCAATGTTTGAGATGAATACCGGATCTAGCTTTAATTCAGATATTTCCAAGCTTTGCAAATATGCAAGGCTAGAAGGCTGCGTACCAAAGTCATCAATCGCAATACTGATGCCTGCTTCTTTGAAGCGTTGCAATTGCGCATTGAATAATTTCTGGTTTTTTAGTGCTGCCGATTCGGTGATCTCGAACATGATACAGTTGCTAGGCAAGCTAAAACGTTTGAGCATATCCTTGATGTCACTCACCAGATTGGAGTTTCTAAGCTGTTGATTTGACAGGTTAACGGAGATGCTGAATGGAATGTGCTGGAAATTGAGTCTATGTAAGGTGCGGCAACATTCCTCAAGCACCCAGTTGCTGATTGCATAACTTAAGCCAAAGCGTTCGGCCGCCGGCATGAAAATTGAGGGCGTTAACAAACCCTTTACCGGGTGCTCCCAACGCAGCAATGCCTCAGCGCCGACTGGTTCGCGGGTGACGCTGTCAATTTTGATTTGGTAGTGCAATCTCAGCTCATCATTTGCCAAAGCATGTTTAAGATCATGTTGCGTTTCCAAAAGCTGGTCGGATGCTAAAGCGATCTCTGCATCAAAGAAACGGAACTGATTTTTACCGTCCTTTTTTGCACGGTACATCGCCGCATCTGCGGCACTCATTAGCGCATCAATATGACCATCCCGAGGAAATACTGCAACACCAATGGAAGCTGTTACGTTCCAATCAGAATGGTTCGCAATCGAAACCTCGCGGATGGAACTGACCATACGTTCCACTATAGTCACACAGTCTTCTTCTGACTTTACCTCTTCAATCAATGCAACAAACTCATCGCCACCTATGCGGGCAATCTCATCACAACCACGTACAGCTGCAATTAGTTTCTTTGAAACCTCTTTCAATACTTCATCGCCAACCTGGTGACCAAGGCTGTCGTTAATCTGCTTGAAGTTATCAATGTCTATAAAAGCAATAGCGACAGTTGCGCCGGTTCTTTCACTCCTGCGGGTGGCAGCATCCAAATGTTGCATTAATGCCCGGCGGTTAGGTAATTGCGTCAAGGTATCCACCATGGCCATTTGCGACAGGTTCTCACGGGAATGCGGGGAAGATGATTTACTTGACCTTAAAAACAGGTCCAGCATAGAAATGATCAAAGTCACTAATATCAGGCTGGTAATGCAAAGTGAGGTAGTGAGCAACACCATCACGGGTTTGCCATCTACCGTATAGACGCAAACCGCATGAATAAACCATGCACCTAGGGTGGTAACCGCTACACCTATCCATAACCATAACTTTGCATGGTCAGGTTTGTTAAACCATAAATCCGTCGCAAGGCGAAAGGAGGCTACGGAAGAAAAAAAGGCAACGACTAGCGCTATCGCGATGAGCCACAAATTGTTTGTATTGATAAAACTTAGCATCACTAGCCAATCATCAATGAGATATTAGCTAAGGTGCAACTTTTATTCCTTCCAGATGTTGAGTTTTTGACGGAATGTTACGAGATATCCACACTTAAATAATATATGAATTAAATCAATAACTTAAATTGATGCTAAGTGTTTTACGAAAGGTAAAATTTTGTGGAATTGGCGAAAAAATACCCGCAAACGCGGGTATCTGATTTAACCTATTTAGAATGTGTCGATTAAATGACGATTCTTGTACATGAGTGACAAAATCCGTCTAGCTTAAGTCCATATTTAAATGCCACGTAATAATTCATTGATTCCAACTTTACTTAAAGTTTTTTCATCGACTTTTTTCACAATTACAGCGCAATACAAGCTGTAACTGCCATCTTTAGAAGGCAAATTGCCAGAAACCACAACTGAACCAGAGGGAACACGTCCGTATGTAACGCTGCCAGTTTCACGGTCATAGATTTTTGTTGATTGCCCAATATAGACGCCCATCGATATCACACAGTGGTCTTCAACAATGACGCCTTCAACTACTTCGGAACGTGCGCCAATAAAGCAATTATCGCCAATGATAGTTGGGCCGGCTTGTACCGGCTCTAATACGCCGCCGATACCAACGCCACCGGATAAGTGTACGTTTTTACCAATTTGCGCACATGAACCTACAGTTGCCCAAGTATCGACCATCGTGCCCTCACCTACATAAGCACCGATGTTCACGTATGAAGGCATTAGTACAGCATTTTTACCGATGAATGAACCACGACGTACGATTGCGTTAGGAACCACACGGAAGCCGCCGGCTTTGAAATCTGCTTCAGTGTAGTCAGAAAATTTCGGTGCAACTTTGTCAAAATATTTAGTACAGCCGCCATCCAGCAAAATATTGTCTTCTAAACGGAAAGATAACAACACGGCTTTTTTCAACCATTGATGCGTTTCCCAATCTTGTGTAGTGCCAATACGTGAAGCTACACGTAATTTACCGGCATCTAAGTCAGCCATTACACTGGCAACGGCATCTTTAACTTCTTTGCTCGCATTTGCAGGGTTGATGTTTGCGCGGTCTTCAAAAGCGCCTTCAATGATACTTTGTAGTTGACTCATGTTATTCCAGGTAGCTAAATGTTTAAAAGGGTAAAAAAGCAAAGCGCTATTTTACCCTAAACCGGTAGATATTCAGAACCCGCATTACACGGGTTTAAAAGGCATTTAATTTGCCCGGCTGACTTTAGCTTTCTCGTATAAAGGGCGTACTTTAGGGATAAGAGATTTTAGATCAGCAATACGGTTGGCATCAGCAGGGTGGGTGCTTAAGAACTCAGGTGGTTTACCGCCGCCTTGCGCGCCCATTTTTTGCCATAAGGTGATGGCAGCATCCGGGTTGTAACCAGCCCGGGCAGCAAGCTCCAGGCCCATTTCATCGGCTTCATGCTCAGCAGTACGGCTATTTGGCAATGTCAATGCTACTGCGGCAAGGCCACCGCCTACCGCTAAAGCAGCACCTGCATTGTCAGCATATTTAGTCGCAACTCCCACGGCTAATGCCCCAGCTAGTAAGCCGTATTGTTGGGCTTTAGCGCGCGACATTTGTTCACGGGTGTGTTCACGAAGCGCATGAGAAATCTCATGCCCCATGACTTCCGCCAATTCGTCATCCGTCGGCTTGATTTGGTCTAACAATCCTGTGTATACCATTATTTTACCGCCGGCCATGCAGTACGCATTAACTTCCTTGCTGTCTTGTACGTTCACTTCCCAATTCCATTTTTGCGCATCTGGCCTGAATACACCTACTTGGGCAATCAACCTTTGGGCAATTGCACGTACACGCTGGGTTTCTTGACTATCGGTATTCAATATCTTTTTGGATTGAGCGTCCTTGACGGTTTGTTGGTAGGCCAGCGCAGATTGCTGTTCAGCTTCTTTTTCCGATACCAGGCTTAAGAATTGTTTACGTTCTACGCCTACGGCGCCAGATTGTGTAGTACTGGTGGTCGCACAGCCACTTAGTTGCAGCGTCAATGCTGTGGCAATGATTAAAGTTAGTTTTTTGATATGCATTTTTTTAGTATTTATGTTTTTAGTATTCATAAGTTAAATCCTTGTTGATATTTTTGATGTTAGAGTCATTGAAAGCAATAAAGTTTACTAAACCAACGATTAGCTGATTACTAATCGTTTTAAGAAATTTGGATAGAGCTACCTACGTTAAGCTACCAAAATAGTTAAAATGAGACTTGAGAACCTAGTTCCACTACCCGGTTTGGCGGTAACTTGAATTGATGAGTGATAGTTTCAGCTGAGCGGAACAAGCCGATAAAGATTTTTTTCCGCCAATAAGGCATACCGGCTTTCCTGTTGGCAATGAGGATTTCTTTACCGATGAAGAATGATGAATCCATTGCATCAAGCGTCAGACCTTTTGCAGTGCATAGAACTAAGTCGCGCGGCAAATCCGGTTCATCTTTAAAGCCGTAACGCACCGTCACTTTATAAAAATTATGAGGCAATGGTTCAACGCTTACGCGTTCATCTTCTTCACAATGTGGGAAATCCAGGAATTTTACCGTGAGTATCACAACTTTTTCATGCAATACCTTATTGTGTTTCAGGTTGTGCAACATAGCGTGCGGGACACCGTCCGGGTTAGGGGTCATGAACAATGCGATGCCGGGCACGCGAGGCGGTGGATGGGCTCCTACCGCTTCAATAAAAGGTTCCAGCGCCATTGCTTCATTTTTAAGATGCATAAATAGCTGGCTGCGACCTGTCTTCCAAGTGATCATTAGCGTGAAAATGACCATGCCTATGACCAATGGTACCCAGCCGCCGTCAGGAATTTTTAGCACATTCGCACTGAAAAAAGCCACGTCAATAACGAGGAACAACGCTACCAGCGCTCCAGTCTTGAGTTTGCTCCAACCCCAGATGTTATGAAATACGATACCGCCTAACAAGGTGGTAATGACCATGTCGCCTGTTACGGCGATACCGTAAGCTGCTGCCAAGTTGCCGGAAGAACCGAAGCCAATGACTAATGCCATGACGGCAATCATCAGCCCCCAATTCACGCGCGGCATATACACTTGCCCTTCCTGACTTTCAGAGGTATGTTCCACATGCATACGCGGTAGATAGCCTAGCTGCAATGCCTGGCGCGATACCGAGAATGCACCGGTGATCACTGCCTGTGAGGCAATTACGGCTGCCATCGTTGCTAAAATGATGAGTGGGTACAACATCCATTCTGGCGCTAGCAAGTAAAACGGGTTCACTACTGCATCAGGATTTTTGAGGATCAATGCGCCTTGGCCAAAATAATTCAGGATCAGTGCCGGTAACACAAAACCAAACCAGGCTAAGCGAATCGGCACACGGCCAAAATGCCCCATATCTGCGTACAGAGCTTCAGCACCTGTTACCGCCAATACCACTGCGCCTAGCGCAACAAAGGCAATCCACGGGCTTACGGTAAAAAAATGCACGGCGTACATCGGGTTAAGCGCGTGCAGGATAGTCAGGTTATGCAGGATGCTGTTAATGCCCAGTACACCCAGCGTTCCAAACCAAACCACCATCACGGGGCCAAAAAAAGCACCGACTAATGCGGTGCCTTTGCTCTGCGCCCAAAATAATACAAATAATACAACTAAGGTAATGGGAATTATCAATGGGTTAAGGACCGGCGCTGCAATTTCCAAGCCTTCTACGGCAGATAACACTGAAATAGCCGGCGTAATCATCCCATCAGAATAGAACATACAGGCACCCAGAATGCCCAGTAGCATGATGGTGCGCTGTTTCTTGTGGTCACCCGCTGCATGGCTGCTAGCCAAGGCGATCAATGCCATAATGCCGCCTTCGCCACGGTTATCAGCCCGCATGATAAAGGCCACGTATTTGACCGAAACCACCATGATCAATGCCCATACGATGAGCGAGAGAATGCCGAAAATATTGACAGCGTTAAGCGCAACTGGATGAGGGCCGACCGAGAAAACTTCTTTGATGGTATACAAAGGGCTGGTGCCGATGTCACCAAATACTACGCCCAGGGCGGCGAGTGTTAGACCAGAAAGTTTTGTTTTACTGCCAGTGGAGGACATTAATGGGAGGTTTGATTCAGTAAGTCGACTATTATCAATCAAGTTAAGCACTTAACCAACAAGTTTTTATGAATAAACCTTGAAGCTTAGTCAATATAAGAATCCTAAGTACTCGTTTGGGTAATCGTGGCATCGGCTGTGCCGATATTAAAGGTGAGTTTCACTTCTTGTCCTTTTTGTAATTGCTGGCTGTTGCTTATAATATGGCCAGCTTGGTTTTGTGCAAATGCGTAGCCGCGTGTCAGCACCGCCTTAGGATTTAGATGGTGCAAGTTTTGGCTAAGTCTTAATACGCTATGCTGTTTAGTTTGCAGTTGGCGCGCAAAGTTCGATTCCAGTCGGTAACTGAGTTGCGCCAATTGGGATTTTTGTTGTTCAATCTGCTGCAGGGGAGATACCAATCCACGAGCTAGGTAATCAAGCGCTTGCGAGTGCTGACTTAAAAAGTACTGCATATTCCTTGTCAGAGAGAGCTTGATCTGGTTGAGTGCATTCAATAAGCCATCACGTGAAGGCGTTACCAGCTCAGCCGCTGCTGTAGGCGTCGCGGCACGCATGTCAGCAACAAAGTCGCAGATGGTAAAGTCAGTTTCATGGCCTACGCCGCTGATGGTCGGGATCGAACAGGTAGCAATGGCGCGAGCGACGACTTCTTCGTTGAACTGCCATAAGTCTTCCATACTGCCGCCGCCGCGGCAGATAATTAGTACATCACATTCAGCACGTTTGCTGGCCTGGTCAATCGCATCTGCTATTAATATTGCCGCGCCTTTACCTTGCACAGGGGTAGGGTAGATGATGGCCGGTATGCTAGGCATGCGACGCTTGAGTGTGGTAAGTACGTCTCTTAAGGCTGCGGCATCTGGCGACGTGACAATGCCGATGCGCTTAGGCAATGCTGGTAAAGGTTTTTTGAAAGCAGCATCAAATAAACCTTCGTTCTGTAATTTTAGCTTGAGCTTTTCAAATGCCTCAAACAGAGCGCCCAAGCCTGCACGTTGCAAAAATTCCACCGTAAGTTGGAAGTCGCCACGTGCTTCGTACAAAGTTACCGTGGCTCGCGCCTCTACTTTATCACCTTCTTTAGGTGCCCAATCCAAGTAACTATTGCGGCCTTTGAACATTACACAGCGGACTTGTGCCCCGGCATCTTTAAGGGAGAAATACCAGTGCCCGCTAGCCGCGCGGTTTAAGTTTGAGATTTCACCAGACACCCAAAATAATGGGAAGCTTTGTTCTAAGACGTTGCGTGCTAAACGATTCAACTCGGTCACAGTCATAACCTTGCGGTTTGAGAGTAGGCTGTTTAAATCTTGGGAAGTTGGGTCTGTCAAAATATGAGTAATCCATTACAATTGCTATCACTTAATTATAAGCGCTAATACATTATGATAAAAAATCTATTCGCTGGTCGCCGCGGCTATCTGCTGGGCTGTATTGCGAGCTTTGGTTTGATAGGTCTGGCATTGGTGATACAGACTCAATATCGTCTTGAGCCTTGTCCCCTGTGTATCTCGCAACGCATCGTATTCATGAGCCTCGGCTTGGTATTTTTAATCGCGGCGATTCATAATCCGCAAGCGGTATGGCGCAAAATATATGCTCTATTACTGGTGCTTATCTCTTTAGGTGGTGCTGGAGTGGCGATTCGCCATTGGTGGTTACAGGCACATCGCGAGAGCATGATTGCAGATTGCGGCGTGGGTTTTGATTATATGTTCGATAACTTTCCGCTGCAGAAAGCTCTGACCTTGGTGTTTCGCGGTACTGGCGATTGCGCCGCTATTGATTGGACATTTTTAGGTCTCTCGCTGCCGCAGTTATCGCTTATTGCATTTATGGGTTTCGCTGCTTACGCCATCTATTTATCTAAAAATAAAACTTAAAAGAAATTACAGTAATGAATTTTAAAACCATCAACGACTTTGTCGGCAACACGCCACTAGTCAAGCTGCAACGCATGGCTGGAAATACAAGCAATACGATTCTGCTTAAACTCGAAGGCAACAATCCGGCAGGTTCAGTGAAAGATCGACCAGCGTATTCCATGATCACACGAGCAGAGGCACGTGGCGATATTAAGCCTGGCGATACCTTGATAGAGGCAACCAGCGGTAATACGGGAATTGCCTTAGCTATGGTGGCAGCGATGCGCGGTTATAAGATGATACTGGTGATGCCGGACAACCAGAGCATAGAACGCCGCCAAAGCATGAAAGCCTATGGTGCGGAAATCATCTCTACACCTAAAGACGGTAGCATGGAATTGGCACGTGATGTGGCTATGAAGCTACAGGCAGAAGGTGGAGGTATTGTGCTTGATCAGTTCGGTAATTCAGATAATCCCCTTGCGCATTATGAAGGTACCGGGCCTGAGATCTGGCGTGATACTGAAGGTAAAGTCACGCACTTTGTGTCGAGCATGGGTACTACCGGTACCATTATGGGCGTTTCGCGCTACTTGAAAGAGCAAAATACTAACGTGCAGATTATCGGTGTACAACCGGAAGAGGGCGCGCAGATTCCAGGCATTCGCAAATGGCCAGCAGAATATATGCCTACTATTTATGATGCAAAACGTGTAGATGAACTTCTATATGTGGGGCAGGCCAATGCCGAAAAGACGATGCGTCGCTTAGCCATTGAAGAAGGCATTTTTGCCGGGGTATCATCCGGTGGTGCTTTGTATGCAGCGTTACAGTTATCTAAAAAATTAGAGAATGCTGTCATCGTTTCTATCGTTTGTGACAGGGGCGACAGGTATTTATCAACAGGTGTATACCCTTCCTAAAAAATCAAACCTTCGTTGTCATACAGCGTTGCTCGCTGAAAAGTTGTGTCTTACATACCCAAGTATGCGGCGTTTTAATTTTTCAGCAAACGCTTTGTCTGACTTGGTAGGTTTTATTTTTTTAGATACTATCACCAAGACATGACACATTCTTTCGCAAAAGTGTTCAAAGTTACCGGTCTTTTATGGCTGGTATCGATTAGTTTTGCGGCACATGCTGTAAGTGAAATATCAATTACAGCGGGCCGGATTGAAACCCCGCAAGCTCATCTACAAGATACAACCCTAAACTTAAAACTCAAACAAACTGTTCCTGCCTTAAGCTTTAAGTCGTCAATCAAACAGAAGACAGACAAAGACTGGACACAGGTTGCATTGAGTTGCAATATCCCTTTAAACATTCAAACCGGACGCTGGGATTGCGCCGAAGGCAAACTCAAAAATGCTCGTATCGATGTGCCTTTCAATATTCAGATCAATCGCTTATTGACTAACGGCACGCCGGATATTAATGCAGAGTTGCAATTAAAGAACGCGAGTTTTAGTGATGAAGCTGGCTTGCATGCAGCAGAAAAATTTACAGGTAGTTTAAATATTGCAGCGAAAAAAACGGATACTGAGTGGACGTGGCAAACCAAACTGGATTGGCAGACCGGAGAAGTGTTTTGGCAACCTTTCTATTTTGCCAACGGCGGTCACAAATTTGAAGCCAGCGGTAAATTGCAAGATGATTTGTTGAGTTTTGACAGCGCCAAACTTCAGCTTAAAAACGTTGGCGATCTCAATTTTACTGGGCAGTTGCGGTTGAATGACTACAAAATCGTAAACCTGAACGCTAACCTGCCTAATTTAGACCTTGCCACGGCTTACTCATTATTATTCAAGCCTTTGCTAGAAAAAACAGCGTTCAACAACGCCGAAGTAGATGGCAAAGTTTCATTAAGAGTTGAAATCAAGAACACGGATTTCAAGACATTTGATATGCGCCTGAATGATGTAGATATTGCTGATAACAACCAGAAATTCGCATTCTATAAGGTCAATGCCAATATTCCTTGGAGTTACGATGAGCCCAAGAAGGTCAGCCTGAGCTATGAAAGCGGAGAATTACTCAACTTGCCTTTGGGTAAAACTAATATCAACGCTCAGGTGAACCGTTTTTCACTCACAACACCTAACATTAGGTTGCCTATTCTGGATGGCGCGCTCAACCTATCTGACATTTCAGCCGCCCGTATCGGTGAGCAGTGGTATTGGCATTTGCGAGCAAAGTTAGAGCCTATCTCCATGGCAGACTTTAGTTCCAGTTTAAAGTTACCACGCATGCAAGGACAGGCTTCAGCAGAGATTCCCTTGGTGACATACGCAGGTGGTAACTTGACAACTGATGGCAGCATCGCCTTAAATATATTCCATGGTACGGCGACGGTAACGCAACTCAGTATGCAGGACCCATTGGGGAATGCGCCAAAACTGAATGCTGACATTGCTTTGCGTAACCTGGATTTAGGCGACCTGACACGTACATTCTCTTTCGGCACAATAGAAGGGAAACTGGACGGTGATATTAAAGATTTGGAAATGCAGAACTGGAAAGCGGTTAAATTTGATGCCATGGTTGTAAATAGCCCCGGCAGCTATCCCAAAAAAATCTCACAGCGTGCGGTGGAAAATATTTCGGCTTTAGGCGGAGCGGGCGCTGCAGCGGCAGTACAACGCAGCGTATTAAGGTTCTTTGAGCAATTTAACTACTCAAAACTCGGTTTAAGCTGCAAATTGCGTAATGATATTTGTCAAATGGGCGGGGTTGAGTCAACGCCCCAGGGGTACATTATCGTTAAAGGAAGTGGTATCCCGGCTATTACGGTCATGGGGTACAATCAAACCGTGGCTTGGGGCGATTTAATTAGCCGTGTTAAACGTGTGACGGATAGTAATACCAAACCCATCATTAAGTAATCATAGAAAAGTAGTCATAGAAAAGTAGTCATAGAAAGCAAAGGAACAGATGAAAAACCTAATAAACTTCAAAAAAGGCATGGCCGGTCTGGCTTTAATCGGCGGGCTTGGCATATTGTCGGCATGCGTTACTATCAATATTTACTTTCCGGCAGCTGCGGCGGAAAAAGCCGCCGACAAGATTATTGACGACGTATGGCAGCTGAAAAATGGTGAAAAACCAGCTGTGAATACTGTCGACCCTGCAACCGCTACGCCTGCAAAATAAGGACAACATCATGAAGAAAATTTTAATAAGCTTGTTACTGCTACTTGGCGTATCCCTTAACCACTTTGCGCAAGCGGCCGCTGACCTTGAAATCAATACTCCAGCTATTGCAGCTATACAGAACAGCATGCAGGCTAGGCATACCAAGCTTGCAGGTTTTTACGCGAGCGGTGCAATCGGTCTGACTAAAGATGGCCTCATTGCAGTCAAGGATGCCAGCGCAATTGCACTAAAAGATCGCCAGAGCTTGAATGGAATGGTATCTGCGGAAAATAATGACAGGAATGCATTGTATAAAGAAATCGCAGCGGCAAACGGTCACCCTGAATGGGAAGCGGAGATTCGCAACACTTTTGCACAGCGCTGGGTACAAAAAGCACAAAGCGGCTGGTGGTACCAGGATGCCAATGGCTGGGCAAAAAGATAATGCTCAATCATTCTTATGGCGCATTACGTTGTTGCGCGGTACTCGCATGTTCGCCTACCAGCTAAGTATGTCTTACATGCTCTGTTCCGTGCGCCTAGTATTGCATCCAAAACATTGATAATTAACAAAACTAAAAATTATGACACCTACGCTAGTGTTCGACATCGAGACCATCCCCGATACGGATGGTCTTCGTGTCTTATATGATTTACCCAAAGATATTTCTGATGAAGATGTCGCAAATATCGCATTGCATCAACGTCGTCAGCACAATGGCAGTGAGTTCCTGCCGCTGCATCAGCATCGTATCTGTGCCATTTCCTGTGCATTGCGCGAAGGTAATAACTTCAAAGTTTGGACGCTAGGTGACGCTAATTCATCCGAAGCTGAAATCATCCAGCGCTTCTTCGATGGTATCGACAAATACACACCGCAAATCATTTCGTGGAATGGTGGTGGCTTTGATCTGCCGGTCTTGCATTATCGCGGCATGATGAAGGGCGTAAATGCTAGCCGCTATTGGGATTTAGGCGAAGACGATAAAGACTTCAAATGGAACAATTACATCAGTCGATACCATACACGTCACCTAGACTTGATGGATTTGCTGGCGATGTTTAATGCGCGTGCCAATGCGCCTTTAGATGATCTAGCAAAACTCTGTGGCTTTCCCGGTAAGCTGGGCATGGATGGCAGCAAAGTGTGGGATGCCTATAAAGCTGGAAAGTTAGAGGAAATTCGCAATTATTGTGAAACCGATGTTGCCAATACACACTTGGTGTATTTGCGTTTCCAATTAATGCGGGGGCAGTTAAGTCAAGCAGCTTATGAGCAAGAGATTGCTTTGGTAAAAGAAACTTTAACTAATTACCCGGCACCGCATTGGCAAGAGTATCTGGCAGTTTGGAAAAGTTAATTGTTATTCTTTTGAATAGTCTTCTTCGTTGCTGTTGCTTTCCCAGTTCAAAATCAGTTTCTTGTTAGTAGTTGCATTCACCTCAAATATATAACCCTGTTTTTCACCTCCATAGTTCGCTAAGACGCGATATTTGCCGCTGGGCAAATTCACATACAGCATGGGATTAGCGTTTTTGATGCGGAATACTACTTCACCCTGTGTGTTATAAATCACTGCGTTAACACCAGTGATTTTGCCACCGCCACCTTCTGAAAATACAAGATTAAGGCTGAAATCCTTAGCCATACGTCGCATGGCTGTGGCCTCTTCTTCACCTATGCCGCCGGTGAAATATTTGATGCCGGATGAAGTAGTGAGTACTTTGCCTTGATCAGCAATCGCAGGGACGGTGGTAAAAAGAAATAAAGAATAGATCAGGGTTAAGACAAATTTTTTGATGATTTTTTGCATGCTAGCTCCCTTGAGAGGCTTGTTTATAATAATTATATTGCGCGCTACAGTCTTAGTTTAGCAAAATAAACGCATTTCCTCTATTGCCTGCAATTCTGCGCTTTAGGGTAAAATTGCGGCCATGAGAAAAAGACGTAGCAAGCAAGCAAAAGACTTAACCCCAGTCCCTATCCTAACAGCAGTGATTGAGTCGCTAGATCAAGAGGGACGCGGTGTTGCCCATGTAGAAGGAAAAACAATTTTTGTAGATGGGGCCTTACCTACGGAAACAGTTACTTTCCAATCGCACTACTTCAAACCCAGTTATGAGGTCGCCAATGTCGTTGAGGTGCTGACGCAATCGAACTTGCGCGTTACACCGAAATGTATCCATTTTGGCAAATGCGGGGGGTGTAAGCTCCAACACTTAGATTTTTCGGGTCAAGTCGCAGCTAAGCAACGTTTGCTTGAAAATGACTTATGGCATATCGGTAAGGTCAAGCCAAGCAATATGCTGCCGCCTTTGTATGGGCCAGTTTGGAGCTATCGCCACAAAGCGCGACTAAGCGTTAAGTATGTCGAGAAAAAAGAACGTGTGCTGGTGGGCTTTAATGAAAAAGCCACACGCTTTGTAGCTGACATGAATAGCTGCGAAGTACTCGTGCCGGAGGTTTCTGCGTTGATAGAGCCATTACAGCGATTGATAGTACAGCTTAGCCTACGTGATAAGTTGCCGCAAATCGAGCTTGCTGTAGGTGAGCCTGCTGAAAACTGCGATAAATCTGTCATTGTGTTGATCTTGCGCATCATGGCGGAATTTACGGTGCAAGATGAAACTTTGGTAAAGGCTTTTGCTGATGAGCATAGCGTACAGATTTGGACGCAGAGTAAAGGCCCGGACACCATCAAACCATTCTATCCCTTGAATGGCGCACAGCTTCAATACAGTTTGCCGGAATTTGATTTAATTTATCCATTCAAGCCTAACGAATTCACCCAGGTGAACCCGCAGATCAATCAGGTAATGATACGCCGCGCCATGCAGTTGCTAGCACCGCAGGCTGGTGAAAAGGTTGCTGATTTCTTTTGTGGCATTGGTAACTTTACCTTGCCGATTGCTCGTAGTGGCGCACAGGTATTGGGCCTGGAAGGGTTGTCGAACCTTGTGGACAGGGCGAACGAAAGTGCAACGCTCAATCAACTCACCTCTAATACAAAATTTGGCGTGGCAGATTTATTCAAAATGACGCCTGAGGCTTTAACAGGCCTGGGCCATTTTGATAAATGGTTAGTAGACCCACCGCGGGATGGTGCTTACGAGCTTATTAAATCACTGGATGAATTTAATTCGCCGGAACGTATTGTCTACGTGTCGTGTAACCCTGCAACCTTAGCGCGCGATGCCGGCGTGCTGGTGAATGAAAAGGGCTACGCCTTGGCAGCAAGCGGCGTAATTAATATGTTCCCCCACACTTCTCACGTAGAATCGATTGCACTTTTTACGCGATGACCGCTTATATACTTTGAAATATTTTTGGCTAATTTGGATATATTTGCTGGTTGCTTGCGGGGGCCAAGTTAGCCATGATGAAACCATCAGATTCGCAGTTGCACAGGCGCCACTTAATCTGGACCCACGTTACGCTACCGACGCCGCATCAGAGCGCGTGAATCGGCTCATTTACCAATCATTGGTCGATTTTGACGCAAGTTCAAAGCCCGTTCCTAGCTTGGCTACATGGGTGCATTCAGGTTCGCTAGAATACCGGTTCAGCTTGAATAAACAGCGTTCGCCTTTCCATAACCATCAGGTACTTTCCGCTAGTGACGTAAAAGCGACCTATGATTCTTTTACCAGTTTAAAGAACTCACCGCATGCCGCGGAATTCAGTAATATTGCAACTATAACGATCATTGACGATGATACTTTGGTCTTCAAGCTTAAACAGCCAGACCCACACTTCCCAGAGAAGCTTATTATTGGTGTTTTGCCGGCGGAATTCATAGCCGAAGATCATGATTTTTCTCATCAGCCAATGGGTAACGGACCGCTGCAATTTATAAGCTGGGGAAATAAGCTGGCTTTGCAACGCGTTGTAGATAAGCAAAGAATCGAATTGGTAGAAGTAAAAGACCCCACGGTAAGGGTGCTAAAATTTCTGCGCGGCGAAGTGGATTTACTTCAAGGTGATTTACCGCCGGAGCTCGTCAAATACCTGCAATCTAAACCAGAAATCAAGGTTATTAGCAACATCGGTAGTAACTTTTCCTACCTAGGTTTTAACTTCCAGGATGCAGTGCTGAGGAACACGAAAGTAAGGCTGGCGGTAGCGCATGCCATTGATAGGAACGCTATTATTAAAAGCGTTATGGTCAATGATAGCCGCACAGCAACGTCGATATTTCCGCCCGAACATTTCACTTCCAAAATACCGTTGAAACAGTATGACTATAACCCTGTCTTAGCCAAGCAATTGCTAAAGGAAGCTGGCTTGCAGCTACCGTTGAAATTAGTCTATAAAACCTCTACTGATGCCCAACGAGTGCGCTTGGCAACTATCATGCAGGCGCAGATGGCGGCGGCTGACATAGAATTGGAAATTCGCAGTCTGGATTGGGGCACATTTTTTGATGATGTGAAACAGGGCAAATTCCAGCTATATGGTCTCACTTGGGTGGGTATCAATACACCGGAAATTTATTCCAAGGCTTTTGCTTCGGAAAGTTTTCCGCCAAATGGATTCAATCGTGGCCACTATAGCGATTCCAAACTGGATAGTTTAGTGAAAAAAGAAGATTGGGCGGCAGCAACGAAACGCATTCATGAACAGCTACCTTATGTACCGCTGTGGTATGAAGGCCAATTTGCAGCGATGCGAAAAGACATTGAACAATACTTCCCTAAACCTAACGGTAACTGGGACAATTTAGCTACAATTAAGTATGCGCATTGAAATCTCTATAAAAAACCAGACCCTTACACTGTTCGATAACTTCGGCGGTGTTAAGGTTAAGTACAGCATTTCTACAGCCGCGAATGGCGTAGGTAGCGAGAAAAATAGCTGCAAAACGCCGTTAGGGGAGCATATCATTCGGGCCAAAATAGGCTCTGCTGCTCTAGCGAATACGGTGTTTGTCGGGCGCCGTGCCACGGGCGAAACCTGGACACCGGGGTTGATGGCGCAGTTTCCCAATCGAGATTGGATATTGACGCGAATCTTGTGGCTTTCGGGCAAGGAGGTGGGGTCTAACCGATTAGGTAATGTCGACACCATGCAACGCTACATTTACATCCATGGTACACCGGAAATTACGGAAATGGGCAAAATCGGTTCTCATGGTTGCATACGCATGCGTAATGAAGACATTATTGAATTATTCGACTTGGTAGAAGCTGGAACGTCTGTGCTGATCTATGAGGATTGATGAGCTGAGCGCATGCTGAATAACGTACTACTTGATAAAGCCTCTGGCCTTTTTATCGTTATTTTTGGCGTTTTAGTTCTCACTTTTTCTCTCATCCATTTGGTACCTGGTGACCCCGTCGAAGTCATGCTAGGGGAATCGGTGACGCAAACAGATCGGCAGGCTTTGCGCGCAGATCTTGGTCTAGACCAGCCCCTTATCAAGCAGTTTGGTGGCTATCTAAATAGCGTGGCGCATGGTGACTTTGGCCTCTCCATCCATACTAAAACACCAATCAGTCAACTCATTAAAACGCACTATCCCGCAACCCTCAAACTAGCGCTGCTAGCCTTATTTATAGGAGCCTCGATCGGCATACCATTGGGCATATACGTGGCGCTTAAGGCTGGCAAGTGGCAAGACTTTGCCATTACGATTATCTCAGTACGACTTTCTGCAATGCCGGCATTCTGGCTGGGGCCTATCCTTATGCTGGTATTTGCGGTCTGGCTGGGCTGGCTACCGGTAAGCGGCATGGATAGAGGAACCTCCATTATCTTGCCAGCATTGACACTGGGCTTAGGCCTGAGCGCAATTCTTACACGCATGACGCGTACGAGTTTGTTGGAGGTGTTGAATGATGATTACATTCGCACCGCACGGGCCAAAGGTGTGAAAGAAACCACGGTCATTCTTCGCCATGCATTGCGGGCAGCACTGTTGCCTATTATTACAATCGTCGGTTTGCAAATGGGTAGTTTACTGGCTGGCGCCGTAATTACCGAAACCATTTTCAGTTGGGATGGTATCGGCAGATTATTGGTGGAAAGTATCGAGAAACGTGATTACCCGGTAACGCAAGCTTGTGTATTAGTGGTGGCATTAAGCTATGTGCTGGTAAATGCACTTACCGATATTATCTACAGGCTTGCCGATCCGCGCATCAAATTTGGTGGCAATGCATGATAAAGAAACTGGCAATCTCCATTTTAGCTGCCTGGCTAATTGCCGTAATTCTTGGTCGCTTATTGGGCTCTAGCCCAAACCATATAGATTTGACCGCTATTTTAAGTCTTCCTAATAGTCTTTACTGGTTGGGTGCTGACGACTTAGGACGCAGCATTGGCGCACGGCTATTGCGAGGTGTAGAAGTATCTGCGATTGTTGCCATTATAGTGACATGCGTCACCATGACGGTCGGCATCTTGGTCGGCTTATTGGCGGGATTTTATGGTGGCCGCGTAGATAGGGTCTTGATGCAAATTACCGATATTTTTTTGGCGTTCCCAGGTATTTTATTGGCGATTGCATTTGTAGCGGTGCTCGGGCCGGGTTTAAATAATTTGATCATCGCATTATGCCTCACTGGCTGGGTGAGCTATGCGAGGCTCACGCGCGGCCAGACTCTAAGCCTACGTAATCGCCAGCATGTTCTGGCCGCAGAATCTTTAGGCGCAAAAGTACCGCGCTTGATATTGAAGCATATATTGCCATTATTGATTTCTATCCTGCTGGTTGAAGCCACTTACAGCATTGCCAGCGTGATGATCGCAGAGGCCAGCCTGTCTTTTCTGGGACTAGGTATCCAAAGCCCGAATGCATCCTGGGGCGCTATGCTGCGAGATGCCGTGCGTTATATGCTGGTGGCACCGCATTATGTCTTGATTGTAGGCTTTAGTTTGATGAGCCTGATACTGGCGATTAACTTGGGCGGGGATTATTTACGAGATAAGTTTGATGTACGGACGGAATAAAGAGCTGTGATGGTGCGCAAATTATCGCTAAAGTCGGCATAGAGGTTGTATTTACGCCAGTAACCTATAAGATTATGGCATTCCTCAAA